>CACNAY010000011.1 GCA_902618555.1 uncultured Pelagibacteraceae bacterium | reverse complement strand
AGATAGGGTGTGGTTGGGGCGGATTTGCTGAATTTTTAGCTAAAAATTATGATGTGAGTGTAGACTGTATTACAATTTCTAAAAATCAATATGAGTTTACTAAAAAGAAGATTTTCAACTCAGGACTAAACAATAAAGTTAATGTTAAATTTTTAGATTACAGAGATCTCAAGGAAAAATATGATCACGTAGCTTCGATAGAAATGATAGAAGCTGTTGGTGAAAAATACATGGACCAATATTTTGGTACAATTAAAAATGTTCTTAATTATGGGGGAACTGCTGCAATTCAAGGCATCGTGATAAAAGATGACTTATTTGAAAGATATAGAGCAAATGAGGATTTTATTCAAAAATATATATTTCCAGGTGGGTTTTTACCCTCAATTCAATTTATGGAAAATCTAATTAAAAAAAATGATCTAAAACTGGAAAAAATTAATACATACTCCGACGATTATGCCAGAACTTTAGCAACTTGGAGAAAAAATTTTTTAGGTGCTTGGGAAAAAATTAGCCCACTTGGTTTTGATGAATACTTCAAGCGTATGTGGGAATTTTACTTATCTTATTGTGAAGGCGGTTTTAAGTCTAGAAACATTAACTTGATTCAATTCTCTATGTCTAATAGATATTCGTCATGAAAAAATTTATAGTAATATTTTTACTAATTTTAACAACAGGATGTGCAAATAAAATGAAACCGACAGATTTTAAAGATCAAAAACCAAGACTAGTCATCGAAAATTATTTATCGGGTAATGTCAAAGCTTGGGGAGTGTTACAAAATAGATCTGGAAAAGTTACAAGACAATTTAAAGCTGATTTAAACGGAAAATGGGATGGTTCTCAATTAATTTTAGACGAAGTTTTTGATTGGAATGATGGAGAAAGACAAACTCGTCAATGGACTATTAAAAAAATTGATGAGCATAACTACGAGGGAACAGCCTCTGATGTAGTTGGAACAGCTAAAGGATATTCATATGGTCCAGCTTTTAAATTTGAATATGTATTGCTAGTGCCGGTCAAAGGCAAAAATATTAAAATTACTTTTGATGATTGGATTTTCATGCAGGATGATCGCGTGGCAATAAACAGAGCGACAATGACTAAATTTGGAATTAAAGTAGCAGAGTTAACCGTAATGTTTGTAAAAGATTGATATGTTTGAACTTCCTAAATTAGATTACAGTAATTCAGCTCTTTCTCCAATAATGTCAGAGCAAACTTTGGATTTACATCATGGCAAACATCATCAAACATATATTACAAATCTAAATAACTTTATAAAAGGTTCTGATTATGAAAAATTATCTTTGGAAGATATAATTAAAAAATCATCAAATGAAAAAAAAGCAGGAATTTTCAACAATGCAAGCCAACATTGGAATCATAATCTTTTTTGGAAATGCATGAAACCTAATGGCGGAGGAAATGTTCCATCCAAGCTTGAAAGTAAGATTAAAGAAGATTTTGGAGGCTTTGAAAAATTTAGGGAGGAATTTATCAATGCTGGAGTTACTCAGTTTGGATCTGGATGGTGTTGGTTGTCTTTAAAAGAAGATAGGCTTATAGTAACTAAATCACCTAATGCTGAAAACCCAATAATTCATAATATGAAACCTCTATTAGGTTGCGATGTGTGGGAGCACTCGTATTACTTAGATTACAGAAATAAAAGACCAGCTTATTTAGAAAATTTTTTTGATAAATTAATCAATTGGGAATACGTTAACTCTCTTCTTTAATTATCGTTTAACAAGTTTATCAACTAAAAATAAATAAAGTCTATAAGGTAATATTCTTAAAAATTTTAAAGTTAAAGTTAATCCTTTTGGAAAGTGAATTTCAAAAGCATTTCCTTTCACCAAGCCATTATAGATTTTTTCTGCGGCATATTCAGGAGTTTTTAAAAATGGCATAGGAAACTCATTTTTATCGGTCAAAGGAGTTTTAATGAAACCTGGTGATACAACTGACACCCTCACTCCAAATTTTTTAAAATCAAAGTAAATACTTTCGCTAAAATTAGTTAGAGCAGCTTTTGAAGGACCATAACCGCTTGAATTTGGCAGACCTCTGTAACCTGCAATAGAAGAAACTATCGAAATGTGTCCAGATTTCTTATTTTTAAAATAATCTTCAACAACTTTCACGCAATCAATAACCCCTAAAAAATTAACATTAATTACATTTTTAATTTTATCTGGATCTATATTTTGCTCATCTTTTGGTTCGTAAGTTCCACTGGAGAACAAACAAATGTCAATATTACCGAAAGTATTTAAAACATCTTTAAAAACATTTTTTATTTGGGATTGGTTCGTTACATCTAGAGGAAATGAACTTATGTTGTTATGTTCAGCTAACTCATCCAAAAGTTCTTTTCTTCTTGCAGATACTGCAACTTTCCACCCCTCGTTGGCAAATTTTTCAGCTACTGCCTTTCCAATTCCGCTACTTGCACCTGTAATCCATATTTTTTTCTGATTTTCAGACATAAATTAGTTATACCTTAATTTATGACTAAGAATAAATATTTATCTCTTACATTCATTCTTTTAATAACATTTTTGGCATCTGGAATTGGTGGATTTACTACTGCTACTTTTAAAGAGCCTTGGTATTCTCAGATAATTCTTCCGAGTTTTAATCCTCCGAGCTGGGTGTTTGGACCTGTATGGACAGTTCTGTATATCTTAATGTCAGTAGCAATTTGGCGTATTTGGATAAACTACTATGATAATAGAATTTTAAATCTATATTTTTTACACCTCTTTTTTAATATGATTTGGAGTATTATTTTTTTTGGTTTTCATCAAATAGGACTAGCATTACTAGATTTAGTTTTAATTCTTATATTTATAGTTCTCTTAATGAACATTTATTATTTGAAGGATAAGATTAGTTTTTCTTTGATGATCCCTTACTTTTTATGGAGCGGTTACGCTTTAGTATTAAATTTTAATATTTTTATTTTAAACTAAATTAAGATATACACACGAATGAACTATAAAAAAACTTTTAATTTTTTAAAATCTTTACCTGCAAAATTAAATTTATTTTATAAAAAAAAATCAAAATCTGGAATTAAAGTAAATAACAAATCAAAAAATAAGAAAGATTTTGATCCGGTAACTAATTTTGATAAATCTTTTGAAAAATATATAAGATCATTAATTCTAAAAAAATTTCCTAATGACTCTATTATCGGAGAAGAGTTTGACGATAAAAATTCTGATAATAATTTTCAATGGTCTATCGACCCGATAGACGGAACAAGAGCTTTTGTTATTGGAGCACCTACTTGGTCAAACTTAATAGGCCTTTCTTTCAACGAAAAATCTAAAGTTGGTTTAGCAAATTTTCCAGAATTAAATAAATTTTATATAAATGATCAAAAAAAATCCTATATTTTTAAAAATAATAAAAAAAAAATTCTTAAATCTTCTAATAATAGCAATTTAAAAACAGTTAAAATTATCGGAAACTTTCATGGAACCTTAAGCTATGAAAGGCAAAGAAAAGTTATAAAGAAATTTGGTTGGTCATTTAGGTTAGCTGGATTTGATGCTTTAAATTATTGTTTATTAGCTGAGGGAACAGTAGATGCTGTGATAGAAGCTAATTTAAAGCCTTATGATATTTTACCTTTAATACCCATCATCAAAAACTCAGGCGCAATTGTAACTAATTGGAAAAATGAACCTGCAGAAATAGGAGGTAATATTATTGCTTCATCTAATAAAGCTTTACATAACAAGATTCTAAGATTACTAAAACCTTTTACAAAAAATGATTAATTTATTTATAAATAGAGTTTTTAGAGCTATCAAAATAGATATAGATCTTTACGAAGAAGTTGAAAAAGATAAAAAAGCGACTTTTCAAGCAGGTATTGTAGTTGTGTTATCAAGTCTTGCTGCTGGTGTTGGATCTTTGCATTTAGGAGCTTCAAATTTTCTAATTGCTCCTGCGCTTTCTCTTTTAAGCTGGTATGTGTGGGCTTATATAATTTATTTTGTTGGCGTAAAACTCTTTGGGGATATTAAAACCAAAAGTGATCACGGTGAACTTTTAAGAACAATTGGGTTCTCAAGTGCACCTGGATTAATTAGAGTCTTTGGAGTCACACCAGAGTTAATGACAGTAACATTTGTTGGTTCAGCGTTCTGGATGCTTGCTTGCATGGTTGTTGCAGTAAAATCTGCATTAGACTATGATAGTCTTTGGAAAGCATTTGGAGTTGTAATAGTTTCTTGGCTAGTACAGGCATTCTTTTTATTCTTAATAATTATTTTATTTAAAGGTTTCTAAAGGGGAAAAATTCTTTTTGAAAGGTTGCAACTGTTACAAATTTTGTAGCTATGCATAATTAAGTTTTGTTTTACACTTTCGTCTTCTTTTCTGCATTCTTCACAAATATTATCTACAGTATCTTTGTTATCGTCTATGACAATATGATCATCGTTTTTCATAAATATTAATATATCATTAAAACATGAAAAAACATTTATTTATGATATTAATTTTTTTAATAAGTACTTCTGCTCAATCAAAAAATTTTAAAAAAGTGTATTTTGCTGGAGGGTGCTTTTGGTGTATGGAGGAGTCTTTTGATGGAGTTGAGGGTGTTGTATCAACAGTTTCAGGTTATTCAGGTGGGAACTTAAAAAATCCTACTTACCACGATGTTATTTATAAAGATACAGGCCACGTAGAAGCTTTAGAGATAACTTATGATCCAAACAGAGTAAACTATGAAAAATTACTAAATATTTTTTGGAGAAATATAGATCCCTTCGACTCAGAAGGTCAATTTTGCGACAAAGGCAAGAGCTATAGATCAGTAATTTTTTATCAAAATCAACTAGAAAAAGAATTTATTGATAAATCCTTTAAAAATTTAGAAAAGAAATTTGATAAAAAAATTGTCACTTTAGTATGGAAATTTGAGGAATTTTACCAAGCAGAAGATTATCACCAAGATTATTATGAAAAAAATTTTATTCGTTATCTAATGTATAAAAAGGCGTGTAAAAGAGAAGATACCTTGAGAGAAATATGGAATTGAAAAAAACAATTTTAGCAATTTTTTTTGTGGGTTTCGTTAGTTCAGCAAATGCAGAAATGATAAAACCAGCTGAAAATTTATCTGCTTATGATGTTATTAAAATACAATTAGATGCTTTGAAAAATAATGATGATAAAGATAACGGCATAAAACAAACATGGATATTTGCTCATCCTGATAATAAAAAAATGACTGGCCCATATCCCAGATTTAGAATTATGCTCTACGATGTACATTATAGAATCCTGTTGAACCATTTTTCACATAAAATAGATTTAATTACGAATACCGAAAATAAATTTGTTTATGGAGTAAAAGTTTTAAGCGATGAGAAGCAACAATTTTTTTATGAATGGCATGTAAGCAAAGGTAATGAAGAAAATTGTATAAATTGTTGGTTTACTACAGCAGTTTCAATGCCACTTGATCAAGGAAATTCAATTTGAAACGACCACCTTTTGCTATTCGATACTTAATTATTGGCGCAATATTAGTAGTGCCACCAATACTTAGCACTCATTATGGAACAATATATTTAGGTAAGCATAATGGCGTACTTCTTGGTTTTTGTGTAGGGATAGTTTGCGTATCTTTTGCGTGTTGGAAGCTTTTTATTGATGAGTGGAGGGATGACGAGGACTAATGAAATTCGAAATCTCAAGAGACGGAGCCTTAAAACGGCTTGATGCTTTTATAAACAGTGAGTTAGTAAATTATAGTTTTAAAAGAAATTTTGATTTAGGGCCAAAAGATAAATCAAATGTATCTTGCTTATCACCCTACATCTCTCACAGATTAATAACTGAATATGAAGTTGCAAAAACAGTTTTAGCAAAGTTTCCATATCAAAAAATTGATAAATATATACAAGAAATATTTTGGAGAGTTTATTGGAAAGGTTGGTTAGAACTTAGACCTCAAGTTTGGACTGACTTTATAGAAGATTTAAAAGGATTGAAGGAAGATGACAATTATAAAAAAGCAATCAATGGTGAAACTCAAATTGAGTGTTTCAATGATTGGGTGAAAGAGCTTAAAGAAAATAATTATTTACATAATCATACACGAATGTGGTTTGCTAGCATTTGGATATTTACTTTAAATCTACCTTGGCAAAAAGGTGCAGAATTCTTTATGAAACATTTATTTGATGGTGATGCTGCTTCTAACACATTGAGTTGGAGATGGGTTGCTGGAATTCAAACTAAAGGAAAGCACTATGTTGCTCAATCATGGAACATAAGCAAGTTTACTAATAATAAATATAAGAATGTTAAATTAAATGAAAACGCTCTACCTGTAATAGACAAAAGAGAATATAAATTAAATCCACTTAATTTTATTACAGAAGATAATTCAAATGAAAATTTATTACTATTTGAGAACGAATTAAACTTAGAAAATAAAAATTTAAAAAAATATAAAAATATTTACTTAGTTTTATTGAGTAATGATGCTCGAAGAATAAAGTTCGGACAAAAGGTACTAGATTATAAATCAGAAATAATTAATGACCAAAAAAAAAGGTTCGAAGATTTACAAATCATAGATGAGGTAAAATTTCAAACTCTTGCAGATGAAATTAACTCATTTGATGTTGTTCATCCATGCATTGGAGAGAATTTTTCTTTTTTAAATTCTATAAGAAAAAAGCGAAATTTAGAATTAAACTTCGTTTTGAGTGAGGAAGATAAATTTTCTTGGCAGTTTTCTAACAAAGGATTTTTCAATTTTAAAAACAATATTCCTAAAATTTTGACTAATTTTAATTTACAATAATTTATTTAGAGGAACACCTCTTTGAACAATATTTTACTTTGTCCCAATTAAGCCTCCATTTTTTTCTCCAAGCAAAAGGTTTATTACAAACTGGACAAGTTTTTTTGGGCAAATTAGCTTTTTTCATTTTTAAGAAGGTGTTTATTTTTTATAAATAGAAAATAAGCTGCAATCTCATAGAAAATATTTAATATTAAAAATAGAGGCTTAATTTTAAATATTTTATATAAAAAATTATATTTAGGAACATTTTTCCAAATTATTAAAAAAGACTCTGCTCCATCAATTACTTTACCGTCTTGTATAACATGCATTCTTCTTAAAAGTTCTTTATATGATTTTGAGGTAACTTTCTGAGCTTCTTCATTATTAGTTACATCTATCCATTCTACACTGTTATCACTATGTTTTTTGTAATGATTGATTTCGGCTCTACAAATATTACATGAGTTGTTAAAAAAAACTTTAACCATTAGTATTTTCTTTTATAAAATTATTGGCGGCTTTAAAAATTCTTGTTTTTCTCTCTTTATTCATTTTTTCAGAAACTCTAACCATCATTGCAAGACGTGGATTTTTTAAAAAAAATTTCTTATGTCTATCTATAAATTTCCAATACAATCCGTCCATTACATCACACCAAGGACCTTTTTTAAAATGCATCATTTTAAGAAAATAACTAGATCCACAAATATAAGGTTTAGTTGCAAATATTCCGCCGTCACTAAATAGTCCCATTCCATAAACATTTGGAGCCATTACCCAGTCAGATGAATCTACGAACATTTCCATAAACCATTTGTAAACTTGTTTAGGATTTATCTCACAAAGATTCATTATATTTGATAATATCATTAGTCTTTCAATATGATGCGACCAGCCGTAGTTTTTAGCATTATTGATTGCATGATCTAACGGATCTAAACCAGTATTTCCGTCGTACCAGGATTTTTTCATTTTTCTTTTATGATTAAAAAAATTAGTGTTATCTAATCTTTGATCATAGTTTTGGTAAATTCCTCTCATAAACTCTCTCCAACCTATAATCTGTCTAATATAACCTTCTAAGGAATTCATAGGTACTTTGTTTTCAATCTTTCTTAACTTCTCTATTATCTCCTCTGGTGCTATTAAACCTAAGTTTATAAGTGGACTTAACGCGCTATGAAAAACAGTATTTGATTTATCTGTTACTGCATCCTCATAATCCCCAAAAAGCTTTATTCTCTCTTTCAAAAACTCATCAAGCCACTTACTCGCGTCTTTTCGTGTTGTTGGAAACCAAAATTTATCAGTATTTCCTGGATGATCTTTAAAATTAGAATTTATAAATTTTTTAAGAGTAGTAGTTTCCTTTGTCTCTTTTACTTTAGAAATTACAGGGACATTAATAGTATTCGGAAGTTTTTTTCTATTTTCTTCATCGAAACTCCATTTATTTCCTTTTGGGGTTCCGTTTTTATTCATCAATAAATTCATTTTTGTTCTTACAATTTTATAAAAATTTGCCATGAAAGGCCGTTTATTTTTAGAAAGGTAATCTTTAAATTCCTGTCTCTCCATTAAAAACATTGGTGATCTAATTTGGTTAATCTTAAGTGAATTTTTTTTTCCTAAATTTAATATTTTTTTTTCAAAAAATTTATCCTCAATTTCAAAAAAGGTAATTTCTCTTATCTTTTTTTCTTTTATAATTTTTTCTAATTTTTTTTCGTAGGATAATTTAAAATCTTTATTTACATCTTTATATATTAAATTAAAATTTTTTGTTTTGAGCTCATCTCTAAATGATCTCATTGAAGATAAAAATAACAGTATTTTTAGTTTGTGATGTTTTTCAAAGGTGCATAAACCATAATCTTCTGCCATAAAAAAAGTATGGTCTTTATAATCAGAGAGATATTTTGGGTTAAAAAGTTGATTTCCTAAAATTATAAAAAGCTTCATAAGTAACAAAATACATATTTTGCTTAGATATTACACGCGTCATTATTTGCATGTAAATAACCTTTAATAATGTTATTTTTAATAATGAAAAAAGTAATTTTAGGAGCAACTGGATCAATTGGTTCTTCATTGGCAAAAAAATTAGTTGACAGTGGAGAACAGGTGCATTTAGTCGGTAGAGATGAGACTAGTCTAGCGGAGTTAGCAAAAAATTTAAATTCTACATTTACAGTTTGCGATGTTTTGGAAGAAAACTTTTCTGAAAAAATACTAAATGATTTAAAAGATGAGCCAATTAATGGTTTAGCTTTTTGTGTAGGATCAATTGATTTAAAACCATTAAAGTTAACAAAAAAAAGTGACTTTATGCAATCATTCAATTTAAATCTTATTTCTGCAACTGAAGTAATTAAAACTTTAGCAGATAACTTAAAAAAAAATAAAGGTTCAGTTGTTTTATTTTCAACGGTAGCAGTGAAACAAGGCTTCCCAAACCATGCAATAGTTTCATCAGCAAAAGGTGCCGTAGAAGGCTTGACTCTAGCTTTAGCAGCTGAGTTCGCTCCAAATGTGAGAGTTAATTGTATAGCACCTAGTTTGACAAACTCTAAAATTTCAAATTTTTTACTTAAAAATGAAAAAGTCGCAGATGGTATTGCCAAAATGCACCCAATGAAAAGAATAGGCGAGGGTGGAGACTCAGCTTCAGTTGCAAAGTTTCTCCTAACAGATGAAAGTTCATGGATAACAGGCCAAATATTAGGTGTTGACGGAGGAAGATCATCTGTCGCATGACAATTTTTAAAAAAACAACTAAATAAAGTTTATGAAAAATTTATTCGTAATAATTTTTACTCTTTTGTTAAGCACAAGTTTAATGGCTGCGGGAAGCGATAGCAGTAGCGACTCATCATCAAATGAAGAGTCTTTATACAAAGATGCAGTTAAGCTTGTTAAGAGAGCTGGAAAATTAGAAAAAAAGGATAAGACTGATAAAGCTAAAAAACTGTATGCTCAAGCTTTTAACAAGCTAGAAAAAGCATACAAAAAAGATAAAAAAAATCCAGATATTCTTAATTACATGGGATTCACAACTAGAAAAACTGGAAATTTTGAGAAAGCCGAAAAGTTTTATTTAGAAGGTTTAAGTTTAAAACCTAATCATAATGGTATTAATGAATATTTAGGTGAACTTTATGTACAAACGAATAGAATAGATAAAGCTAACGAGAGATTAGAAGTTCTAAAGAGTTGTAATTGTAAAGAATACAGTGAACTTGAATTAATTATTAAAACTAAAGGCTCAAAAGTTTACTAAGATAAATCAACAGCAAACTTTTTTAATTTTTCAATTGGTATAAGTTCTAAAGTCTTAATATTCGTCTTTTTCAAATAAACTGAGCATGCTGCATCCTCTTCGATAGCTCTAGCGTACCAAGTTGCACAAATGCACCAACAGTCACCTTCTTTCAAACCTGGAAATCCAAATTCAGGATGAGGTGTGATCAAATCATTACCTACATTCTTTGACCAAAGTAAAAATTTATCCGTTACTTTTGCACAAACTGTATGAACCCCTTTATCATTTTTATCTGTATTGCAACATCCATCTCTAAACCAACCTGTTAATGGATTATTAGAACATGGTTCTAAAGGCTCACCGAAAACATTTTTTTGAATTTCATTGCTCATCTTGAAAAAACATTAGCAATTTTTTTATCTATTTCTAGATTAAATGAAAAGGATCTTCTCTCTCCATTTGTTTTAAACGGATATGCTGTATGCATCAAATAATGTGGAAAAAGAATTACATCTCCTTCTTTGGGCTGATGATTGTAAATGCTATCACTTAAAAACATCTTGTTTCCATTTATGAAATCGATTGTGCCATCGATTTTTGTTTTTTTATGGCCCTTCGAAACAAATTTTGGAATTTTTAAGTAACCCACACCAGATATATGTCCATCATGGTAATGTATCGGGTTATATTCATTATTAAATTGTCTCACTATCCAAAAATTTTTAATTGAAATTTTCTTTACATTTTTTCCAATAGTTTTAAAAACATATTTCTTTACTTCATTAGAAATTACTTTTTCTAAATTTTTTTTAATAAAAGATTTCGGTAATTGAAATTCTTGTTTTACCTGCCCGACTAATTTTTTTGAATAATCCAGTTTTTTTAATAAGCTCTTTTTATTTAAAATTTGGTCAACTTCATTATTAATTTTTTTTATTAATTTATTTGAAAATTTTAATTTAGCTATTTTTGGACCAAAAGGGCTTATTACTTTCATAATTATAGCTTTGTTGGATTAGGTTGACCTTTATAAACTTTTTCAGGATCAAATTTTTTTTCTTTTTCTTTGAATTCTAATTTAATTTTTTCAGAATTTTCAATTTTTCCTAGAGGTATTGATCTGTAAAAACATGATTTATATCCTACATGGCAACTTGCTCCGTTTCCTATATCTACTGACATCCACAATGCATCCTGATCATCATCTATTCTTAAATCAATAACTTTTTGCACAAAACCGCTTGTTTTTCCTTTGTGCCATATATCTTTTCTAGATCTACTCCAATAATGAGCTTCTTTAGTTTCAATTGTTTTTTTTAGAGCCTCCTCATTCATGTAACCGTGCATTAATAATTCACCGGAGCCACTGTCAGAGGTGGTTACTGGAATAAGTCCATCTTTATCAAATTTAGGAGATAGAAATTTTCCTTCTTCTACCTCAAAAACGCTTTCTCTCTTTTTGAACATGAGTGTAAAATAATGAAAAAAAGACAAAATAGCAATTTGCATTAATCAAATATGTCCTATAAAACCCTGTAACAATGAAGTTAGTTAAAGACGCAGATAAAACATCCTCAAAAAAGCCTGAGGTTTCAGATAAACAGGCAGAGGAGGCATTTAAAACTATTCTGAGATGGATAGGAGAAGATCCAAACAGAGAAGGTCTTGTTGAGACACCAAAAAGAGTAATTAAAGCATTTAAGGAATATTTTAAAGGTTATCATCAAGATGTTGAAGCTGATCTATCCAAAACGTTTGGAGACGTGGAGGGTTATGACGATATGGTAGTGGAAAAAAATATTACACTTGAAAGTCATTGCGAGCATCATATGGCACCTATAATTGGAGTAGCACATGTTGCTTATATTCCAAACAATAAGGTTGTAGGTTTAAGCAAGTTAGCGAGGACGGTAGAAATATTCTCCAAAAGACTTCAAACTCAAGAAAGACTTACAATGCAAATCGCAAAAACTTTAATGAATTCATTAGACGCTAAAGGAGTAGCAGTTACCATTGATGCTGCCCATCAATGTATGACCATGAGAGGTGTTAAAAAAGAGAGAGCAACAACGGTTACTAACTATTTTTTAGGTTCTTTCAGAGAAGACTTAGGTATTCAAAATAGATATTTAAGATATATTAAAAAATAAATGTCTCAAAAATTTAAAGCTGTAGTAATAGATAATCAAAATGAAAAATTTACTAGAGAAATAAAAGAAATTGATACAAGTCATCTTAAAGACGGAAACGTTCTAGTCAAAATAGATTACTCAAGTCTTAATTATAAAGATGCATTAATTTTAAATAATGGAGGCAAGATTGTAAGAAAATTTCCTTTCGTTCCAGGTATAGATTTTTCAGGCACTGTAGTTGAAAGTGAAGATAATAAATTTAAAAAAGATGATAAAGTAATTTTGACTGGTTTTAGGGTAGGAGAAGCTTTCTTTGGTGGTTTTGCTCAGTACGCTAAAGTTGACGCAAACTTTTTAATTAAAATACCAAAAGATTTAGATACTCATAAATCTATGATGCTCGGCACAGCAGGTTTTACAGCTCTTTTGTGTTCTTTTGCAGTTAAAGCTAAAGAAGAATTGTTGCTAGGCGAAAAAGTGAAAGATGTTTTAGTAACTGGCGCTACGGGCGGTGTTGGAAGTATTGCCGTAATGATCTTATCTAAAATGGGATATGATGTTCACGCTGTAACAGGAAAAAAAGATAAAAATAATTATCTAAAAGGTTTAGGTGCGAAAAACATTATAGACAGAAAAGAATTTGAGGGAGAAAGTAAACTTTTAGAAAAAGGAGTTTGGGACGGAGTTGTTGACACTGTAGGAGGTGCTGCCTTAACAAAAATATTTGCACAAACAAAACCTGGTGGAATAGTTGCTGCGTGTGGAAATGCGGGGGGAATAAAAATTAACACAAATGTAATGCCTTTTATTATAAGAGGAGTAAAACTATGGGGTATCGATTCGTCTGGTTCCTCAATTAAACGAAGGGAGTTTGTTTGGGGCGAAGTAGCGAAATTGATTGATTTTTCCAAAGTTCAATCATTTACTAAAGAGCTCTCGTTTTCTGAACTTTTAGAAACTTATCCTATGCTTTTAAAAGGGGAGTTTTCCGGAAGAGCTATAGTAAATCCAAATAAATAAACTATAATCAATAAATAATGGATTGGGATAAATTAAAAATTTTTCATACTGTTGCTGAGGCATCAAGTTTCACTAAAGCATCTACAATCTTAAACCTAAGCCAATCAGCAATTAGCCGCCAAATTCAAGGTTTAGAGACTGATTTAAAGGTCCAATTATTCGAGCGTCATGCTAGAGGTTTAGTGCTTACCGAAAATGGTGAGTATCTTTTTAAATCAGCCCATGAGGTTATCTCCAAATTGAAAGATGTTGAGTCAAACTTAAGCGGCCATAAAGATAAACTGAACGGAAAACTTATTGTAACTACCGTTGTAAGTTTTGGAACTACATGGTTAACACCTAGAATAAAAGAATTCATGGATCTTCATCCAGGTATAGAAATTGAATTAATTTTCGACGATAGAGAGCTAGATTTAGCAACTCGTGAAGCTGATGTAGCCATCAGAATGAGACGACCAAAACAATTAAATTTAATACAAAAAAAATTCGTAGATTTCAATTATCACATATATGGTTCAAATGAATATTTAGAAAAAAACGGTTATCCAAAAACTCTAAAAGATTTAGATAAACACAAATTTATTACTTATGGTAAAGGAGCTCCTTCTCCTGTTTACAATCCTGATTGGGTATTGAAGGTTGGCTCAAAAGATGGAAAGAAAAGAAGATCTTTGATGAAAGTAAATAGCGTTTACGGCCTCTTATTAGCTGTTCAAAGCGGTGTTGGTTTGGCTGCACTTCCAGATTACATAGCTCATAATATTAGTGGAATCTCCAAAGTTTTACCAAACGAACCAGGCAAGCCGACCGAAACACATTTTGTTTATCCATCTTCTCTAAAAAATAATGCGAGACTTATGGCTTTTAGAAATTTTCTTTTTAGTAAGGTAAACGAGTGGAAATTTTAATTTCTTTTATCATACCGTTTATTATACTACTTACGGTTGTAGTATTTATACATGAATATGGCCATTATCATTATGCTAAGAAGTATGGAGTCGGAGTCACAGATTTTTCTATAGGATTTGGTAAAGAAATATTTGGTTTCAATGACAAATCTGGAACAAGGTGGAAATTCTGCGCAATTCCTCTTGGCGGATATGTAAAATTTTTTGGCGATAGAAATGTTTTTAGTCAAGCAGAGCAAGAAGAATTGTTAAAAAAATACAGTAAAGAAGATCAAGAAAAATTATTTGTAGTCAAACCTTTATATCAAAGATCTATAATAGTAGCGGCTGGACCTTTTGCAAATTTTTTACTAGCAATATTTATTTTTGCATTCATCTACATGTTCGCTGGAAAAGATTTTACTCCTGCTCAAATACAAGAGGTTCAAATAGAAAGTCCTGCTGAAGAGGCTGGCATTAAATCAGGTGATATTATTCAATCTATAAATGGCAAAGATGTAAATAGCATTATGGAAGTTTCCGCTTTCATTAATTCCTCCTCATCAGAGATAATTGATATCGGCATATTAAGAAATGACAGTGAAATTACATTCTCTGTAAAACCTGAGGTAATTAAAGGGGAGGACTCTTTAGGCAATAAAGCAAATAAAAAGATTATCGGTATAAAAATAACTCCTTTGAATGATGAAATTAATAGAGAAAGATTAGGCCCTGCAACCGCTTTGTTTTATGCTTTTAAAGAGACTTGGTTTGTAATTGATGCTTCATGGAATTTTATTATTTCTATGTTTAAAGGCACAGGAGATACTACTCAACTAGGTGGCCCTATAAAAATAGCTAAAATAACTGGTCAGGTTGCAAAAATGGGTTTTATAGCTTTTTTAAGCATTATGGCTTACATATCGATTAGCTTAGGATTTATAAATTTATTGCCCATTCCTATGTTAGATGGAGGACACTTAATGTTTTATGCTTTTGAAAAAGTATTAGGCAGACCTCTAACCCAAAAGACCCAAGAAGGATTCTTTCGAATCGGTCTTTTTTTGCTACTTTCTTTAATGTTTTTTACAACATTTAATGATTTAAGAGATTTAGGCTTATTTTAAGCCATTTTTTTTATAAAAAAAGTCAATAAAATCAACGATTTTTGGCCACACAATATATTGTGTTGATATTTACGTGAAACACCAAAAAAATGTTGATTTTATTGGATTTTTATAGAAATTAGAAAATAACTAAGGGGCATAAATGAATAAAAAACAACTAGTAGCAAAAATATCGTCCACACTGGGTCAAAGCAAAGCTGATGCTGAGAGAACTTTTGACTCAATAACGACTATTATTTTGGATGCTTTAAAGAATGACGATACTGTAAAAATAGCTGGTTTTGGCACTTATAAAGTAGCTAAAAGAAAAGCTAGAGTAGGAAGAAACCCGCGTACAGGTGAGTCAATTCAAATTGCTGCATCCCAGAAAGTTAAGTTTTTACCAGCTAAAAGCTTAAAAGAAATGTTTAATCGTTAAACGTTTTATTTAGCCCTTATTTGAAAATCTCAAATAGGGGCTAACTACTTGCAAAAACTGCATAGCTCAAATTAAGACAATTCAATTCTTTTTCAGTAGTTATAATCATATAACGCACGCTCAACAAGGGAGTTAGTTATGAAAAAATACTTAGGATACTTTTTAGCAGGTACAGCCATTTATTTTGGCTTTGCTGGTCTTGGATATGCTGAGACTACAGTGTCTGCAGAAGTACAATACATTTTTAATACCCTATTATTTTTAATGTCAGGTTTCTTGGTCATGTGGATGGCCGCAGGTTTCGCAATGTTAGAGTCAGGTTTAGTAACATCAAAATCTGTGTCTGCAATCTGTGCTAAAAATATAGGTCTTTATTCAATCGCCGGAGTAATGTTCTGGTTGGTTGGTTACAATTTAGCTTACGGTATCCCAGAAGGCGGATATATAGGTTCATTTACACCTTGGAGTGACAATTCATCATTAGATACAGGATATTCTGATGGTTCTGATTGGTTTTTCCAAATGGTGTTCTGTGCTACTACAATGTCAATCGTATCTGGTACGTTAGCTGAAAGAATTAAGATCTGGCCATTTTTCTTATTTGCCGCAATTTTAACTGGAATTATTTATCCAATTTCAATGGGTTGGCAGTGGGGTGGCGGATGGTTATCGGTAGCTGGGTTTTCAGACTTTGCTGGTTCAACATTAGTACATGCTGCTGGAGGAGCCGCGGCTCTTGCAGGTGCAATCGTATTAGGTGCTAGAAGTGGCAGATTTTCAGGAAAAGGCGAGGCTAAACCGATGGCACCATTTGCTGCATCATCAATTCCGTTAGCAACATTGGGAGTATTTATACTCTGGTTAGGTTGGTTCGGATTTAATGGTGGATCTCAGTTAGCTTCTGGAACGCTAGAAGACGTTTCAGCAGTTGCAACAATTTATATCAATACGAACTTAGCTGCAGGTGGTGGTGTGTTAGCTGCTGCAACAGTATCAAGAGTTATCGGTGGAAAAACTGACGTTGTAATGATGCTAAACGGCGCAATTGCTGGATTAGTAGGTATTACCGCAGAGCCATTAACACCAAGTCCGTTAGCTGCAATCTTCATTGGAGCAATAGCAGGAGTATTAATGTACTTCTCAACAAAACTATTGTTCAAAATGAAAATTGATGACGTAGTTGGAGCCATCCCAGCACACTTAGTAGCTGGAGTATGGGGTACATTAGCAGTGCCATTAACAAATGGAGATGTTACTTTCGGAGCACAATTCTTAGGAACTATCTCAGTTGTGGTATTCGTATTCATAGTCTCGTTTATTGTTTTCCAAATTATCAAAAGTACAATTGGATTAAGAATAAGCAAAGAAGCTGAAAGACTAGGAACTGACAAAGCAGAAGTCGGTGTAATAGCTTACGGTATAAGAGACTAATAATTCTCCCTCCCTCGTTAGTTGGGAAAATTCATAAGGCCTGGTTCGGTTCCCCCGTCCAGGCCTTATTTATTTTACAAAGCTCGTATGCATTTAATTCATGCTTCAAAACTTAAAAATTTGATATCAAGGCATCAAAAAAAAGGGGGAAACATGAAAAAATTAACTTTCATTTTATTAGGTTGTATTTCTGCACTACTAATTAGCTCTCAAAGCTTCGCAGAAACTACAATGTCTCAAGAAGGACAATATATTTTCAACTCGTTGGGGTTTTATATAGGCGGCGTGCTAGTAGCTTTCATGGCAGCAGGTTTTTGCATGCTTGAAAGCGGATTAGTTACAACAAAAAGTGTATCGACAATTGCCGCGAAAAATATAGGTAAATTCGCTATATGCTCACTGATATTTTTCTTAGTAGGCTATAATTTAGCTTACGGAGTGCCTGAAGGCGGTTATGTAGGCTCATTTACCATTTGGACAGATTCATCAGACGCAGAAACAGGATACTCCGGTTATTCTGATTGGTTTTTCCAAACAATGTTTGTATGTGCAACAGCTTCAATAGTATCTGGAGCAGTGGCGGAAAGAATTAAGATCTGGCCATTCTTTATTTTTGCTGCAGTTATGGCAGGAATTATTTATCCTATTTCTATGGGTTGGCAATGGGGAGGTGGCTGGTTAGCGAGCGGTGGCTTTTCTGACTTTGCTGGATCAACTTTAGTACATGGATGTGGTGGTGCAGCAGCACTTGCAGGAGTAATAGTGCTAGGCGCTAGAGAAGGTAGATTTGGAAAAAAAGGTGAAAAGAAATCTATGCAACCTTTTGCAGCATCGAGTATTCCATTAGTGACACTAGGAACTTTTTTACTTTGGTTTGGTTGGTTTGGTTTTAATGGTTTTAGCCAATTAGCAATGGGAACATTTGATGATGTGAACGCAATTTCTAAAATTGCAGTAAATACACATTTAGCTGGAGCAGCAGGGACTTTCACAGGAGCTGCAATTACAAGATTATTAGGCGGTAAAACTGATATTGTAATGATGCTTAATGGTGCATTAGCTGGACTAGTTGCTATAACTGCTGAACCTTTAACACCGGGTCCAATCACAGCAATGTTTATTGGATCTATAGGAGCTATCATAATGTATTTTGGTACAAAGATGCTAGAAAGCTATGGTTTAGATGATGTTGTGGGGGCGATACCAGTACATATGTTTGCAGGAATTTTTGGAACTTTAGTAGTTCCTTTAACAAACCCTGATACATCTTTTGGCACTCAATTCATTGGGACTGCCTCAGTATGTATTTTTAGCTTTGTTCTATCTTGGGCTACTTTTACTGCTCTTAAATCAACGATTGGATTAAGAATTAGTAAAGCTGCTGAGAAATTAGGTACAGATAAAGCTGAAGTTGGAGTAACAGCGTACTCAATTAGAGACTAAAAAATAATATAAAAGGCTCGAGAAATCGGGCCTTTTACTCTTTATTTTCATCCCAAATTCTTTCCCAATCAATGTTTGGAGATAATCCAAATATTGAATTTATATTAGTAAAATGAACTGCAAGAGAAGGTATGGGTGATATACACAACTCTTTTTCGTAAATATCATGTAATGGTTTTTCAAAAGGAGCGTGTTCTTTTTTGCACATGCTTAAATATCTATCCCAATATTTTTCTATGATTTTTTTACTAGTTAAAAAAGTGCATAAAGTTTCATTAACCTTTCTCCAATGGTAATTTTGGCCTAAAAAGTTCTGAGTAACATTTGCTTTTGTATATAAATAGGGATAGTCAGTTGGGCATATAATTAATTCATTATTTATTTGAGAAGCTATTCTTTCATAAGTAAAAACCATCTCATTAATAGAGCTCCGTTGATGTAAATAATCATCCTCTACAAAATATACTAAATCTTTACAATTTTTTGCTTCTATTAAAGACTGGTTTATATTAGCCATATTAGATATTTGATTAAAAGTTACTTTCTGTCCTCTTTCATTAGCTTTTTCTATTTCATTTTCAAATTTAGAAACATCTAAATTAATTAAATCGTAACTAGTTTCAAATTTTTTAAAAATAAAATCAATTTTTTTTAAGTTTTCTCTAGAAGAATTGTGATCAATTACTTTAAAATTAATTTGAATTTTATTAAGCTGAGAGCTTGATTTTACAGATTTTAATAATGACCTAATAGTTCTTAAGGTATATTCAATTTTTTCTTTTTCAAAAAGCCTTGTTTTATTTTGTGTTAACATATTAACACTAGTACATGTTCTAATAATTATATCTAAAGATGTTACTGGTCTTGTTACTTTGACTTTTCCCAAGGGAAGATTTATTGAGTTTTTACCAAAAACACTTAATTCTTCATTAATTTTTTTATCAATTGTAACTATTTCAAATGTATTTTGATCAATAATTTCAAAACCTAATTTCCTGCATAATTTGATAAAGAACTTTTTAAAAAAACCCTTTTTTTTTGAATTTTGAATATTTTTCATACTAGTAAAATATATATAATAGTTTAATTATTTGATCTATGAGTATTAAATCATCACAAAAATTAGTTGAGGAAGCCAATGAAACCATTGAAACACTTAATCCAACAGAAGTGAAGGAATTGGTTGAAAAAAATCAGATTACTTTAATAGATATTAGAGACATCAGAGAACTTTGGAGAGATGGTACAATTGAAAATTCAAAACAC
Organism: uncultured Pelagibacteraceae bacterium; assembly: GCA_902618555.1. Lineage (GTDB taxonomy): Bacteria > Pseudomonadota > Alphaproteobacteria > Pelagibacterales > Pelagibacteraceae > Pelagilacustribacter. Next base: position 7,949 of record CACNAY010000011.1, on the reverse strand, counting down.
ATCCCTAGAGGGATGCTTGAATTTTGGTTAGACCCTGAGAGTAGTTACTATCAAGAAAATAAAATTAAAGATTTAAAAAAAATGGTTTTTTTCTGTGCAATGGGTTTTAGATCTGCGCTTGCTACTAAAGCACTTGTTGATATGGGTTTTAAAAATGTAGCTAATGCTAAAGGTGGATTTGATGCTTTAAAAAATGTAGGATTAAAAGTAGTTCAAAAAGAAAAAAAATAAATCATTTACTGGCCTCTTTTAAAACAAATTCAATTCTATCTTGTCCCCAGAAAATTTTATTATTTGAGACAAAAGTTGGAGCTCCAAAAACTCCTTTTTCATAGGCCTCACTTGTTTTTTTTTTTAAATTTTCTTTTATTAGAGAGGAGGTAGCTCTTAAAGCAAAAGTTTTTGGATTTACATTTAAGTTTTTTAAAACCTTTTGAATTATATTTTCATCATTCATATTTAAACCATCCTGCCAAATAGAGTTAAATATATTATCAATATAATAACTTTTAAAATTATCTTCTTCTGCCACAAATACACCTCTCATTAAATTCAAACTTCTAATTGGAAAATAAGAGTTAAATTTAAATTTTACGTTATTTCTTTCAGCTATCAATTTACAGTCTCTAATCATGTGTTTAGCTTTTGCTGGTATAAAAGCTGGAGCCTTAATTCCATGCAAATTGTGTAAACCACCTAAAAGAATAGGTTTATATCTAATTTTTATTGATGCTTTGTTTTCAATTTTTCTAATTTCCTTATGTGCGAGAAAAGAATATGGACTTACAAAATCAAAATAAAAATCAAATGGCTTAATCATTAAAACTAATTTTTTTGGCAAAGAAAATTCTAAAAAACCAATAAATAACTAATCCTATAGGTCCAGAGAAATAAGTAATTACTAAAGAGGGTATTGTAATAATTTTTGGAATAAAATATTTTCTTGCATCTCTGACTATCCATGCTCCTGCGAATAAGCTAATTGCAAGAAAATGGAGCCAAAAAATTAAGAGCAAAATTTCGTTTGAGAACATTGAATATAGTCCATCTAATCCGCTATATAATTCAAATCCACTAAAAATATTATTATCTAAGTAAAGGTTATAAGATAAATAGCCGTAAGCTACAGCGAGAAGTAAGGGAGCTATGATTGATTGAGTAAAGAAATTTGTAATACTATGGTTTGGAAAAACAATTAATAACAACCAAAATGGAATTACTCCCCAGTTTGCTACTAAATAAATAGTTTCTGAATTTATTAAATCTAAAAGATTATTTATCATTAAAAATAATATAGTATATTAAATAAATGAATCCCACATTAAATAAAAGTGATTTTGATGACCTGACTACAAATCTAAAAGATTTAGCTTACTCTTATTTAGAAAAATATAATCCATCAAAACAGCAGTTAAAAGTATATCTATTAAAGAAATACTTGTTAAAAATAAAAGGAAGTAGATCTAAAAAAGAAGTAACTGCAATTATAGACGAAATAATTTTAAATTTAGAAAAAAATAAAATTCTTAATGATGAGATGTACTCTGATTCAAAGGCAAGGATGTTTTTAAAAAGAGGTTACTCTTTAAATAAAATAAATCAGTCATTAAGAAATAAAGGCATAGATGATAAATATGTTAAGCAAAGCATTGATAAAATTAAAGAAAATCAAATAGAGCCTGATTTTGTTTCTGCTCTAAAGCTTTGTAAGAGAAGAAGAATAGGTCCTTTGAGACCAGAGACTAACCGAGAATTATTTTATAAAAAAGATATGGGAATACTTGCTAGAGGAGGTTTTAGCTTTGATTTATCAAAAAGAGTTCTAGATTTGGATAGTAATGAGTTTAACAAATTAGTTAAGCTTATCTGATTTCTTGTTCTTTTCTTCTTCGATTAAAATTTCAAGTTTTCTTTTGAGGGCGTTTCTTACTAAAATAAAAAATAAAATTCCAAAAAAGGTTACAGAAAGTATTATTATTAAAATAGTTTTAATCATTTAAATTTTCAGAACGTTTAATTAATAAACTAGGATTTTTATAATCTTCTTTACCATACAAAAAAGGCTTATCATCTAGTGTCTTGATAATTGCTCCTGCATTTTGAGCCACTGCATGTCCCGCAGCATAATCCCACTCATTCGCTCGTTCTCTTGCTGCATAAATATCATATTCACCTGTTGCTATCACACAAAATTTATATGAACTAGCCATTTTTACAATCGATGTTACATTAAATTGTTTTAATTTGTTCAGAATAATATCAGAAGGTTTGATCACACTAGATAAAGCTACAACTTTCCCTTTTGGTTGTTTTTTTTCACAAGAAATTTTTTTTTTAACATTTTCTTCAATCAAATAACTTTCTCCAGGAGAGTAAGAAAAAAAAAGCCTTTTCTTTTTTGGGACACCCACAAGTCCAAGAACTGGTACAGTATTTATTACTAAAGCCGCATTTAAGGTATATTCATCTTTTCCAGCTATATACTCTTTTGTACCATCAATAGGATCAATTAACCAAAAAATTTTTGAATTGTTTTTTTTATTTATATCGACTGTTTCTTCAGAAATAATCGGTATATTGGGAGTTAAGCTAGAAATTTTTTTTGAAATAATCTCGTTTACTCTTAAATCTGCATTACTTACAGGAGAACCGTCCTCTTTGATCTGAATTTTTAAACCTTCATTATAAAGTTTAATCGAGTCATCTCCAGCCTTAATAAAATCGTCTATAAGTCCTTCGGCTATTTTTTTTAACTCAATCTTATTCACTCTCTACTCTCTCTAATTTTATGTTTTCGATGTTTATTACCCTTTTTCCATAATTTTCAAAATTTACAGTTACTTTATTCCCTATAATTGATTGCACCTGACCAATACCCCATTCACTGTTAGCAGGGTTTTTTACATAATCACCTGGTTCAAAATCAATAAGCATTATGGAAAATAAATAATAAATATATTATACACTTTAATAATGAATTCACTAGGAATTAATAAATCAAAAAAAGAAACAAAGGTAGTTGTAGCAATGTCTGGGGGTGTAGACTCTTCTGTTGTTGCTGCACTTATGAAAGAGGAAGGTTATGATGTAAAAGGTATAACTTTAAAACTTTATGATGACTCAAGACAATCTAAAGAGAGGAGACAGTGTTGTGCAGGACAAGATATAATGGATGCTAAACGGGTTTCAGAAAAAATAAATATAAAACATGAAATTCTTTATTATCAAAAAAAATTTAAATCGGAGGTTATAGATTCTTTCATTGATAGTTATTCAGCTGGAGAAACTCCGATACCGTGCGTTCAGTGCAATCAAACTGTAAAATTTAGAGATCTGTTTAAGTATGCCAAAGATCTCAAGGCAGATGCATTAATTACAGGACACTATGTATCAAGAATTCAAAAAAACAGCAATGCGAGCATGTACAGAGCTAAAGATTTTAATAGAGATCAAAGTTATTTTCTATTTAGTACATCACAAGAACAGCTTAATTATTTAAGGTTTCCTTTGGGTGAAATTGATAAGTCTGAGACAAGATCTATAGCAAAAAAATTAAATTTAAATGTTGCAGATAAACCGGACAGTCAAGATATCTGTTTTGTGCCAAATGGTGATTATAGCTCAGTGATAAAAAAATATAGACCAGAGTCATTTCAAAAAGGAGATATAATTAATCTTAATGGAGATAAAATCGGTGAGCACCAAGGCATAATTAATTTCACTATAGGCCAAAGAAAAGGAATTAAAATTTCAGGTGATAAACCACTCTACGTAGTAAATATAAATGCTGATGAAAATAAAGTTATTGTTGGGAATAAAGAAAATTTAGAAATCAAAGAAATCCAACTAAGAGAATTAAATTTTTTAGCTAACAGAGATGAGTTTGATAAAATTATAAAAATAAAAGTTAGATCAACAGGCAGACTTTTAAACGCAAAAATTAATCTCATTAAAGATTATGCTAAAGTTGAAATCTTAGATAAAGAAACTGGAATTTCACCTGGACAAGCTTGTGTTTTTTACTCAAAAGACTCTTTTGGGGATAAAGTACTAGGAGGCGGTTGGATAGCTAAGACTTTTAATAAAAAGTTATCCACTTAGTTAACAGACAGTCATAAGACACGCATTAAGTGATTACAAATTTAAATAATTAATGATTTAATATAATTAATTAAGAGGCAACTCTTAACTGGCCATTTAGGGAAAAACCGAGAGGTTCAAGCTTAAAGGGCAGAAAGGTGAACCTAGTAGCGCTAGAATAGTTCATCGGGAAGGCTTGGCGGTAGCGCCTAAAACGACGAGCCAAAACTACTAAATTTCTGGGCGAAAGCCTAGAAATTTAAGTGGTTCTTCTCCAAAAAAATCTTGATAATAAATAGAAAAATATAACTCCAACAAAATAATTCCACTCCAACGCATGTTTAAAGTGTGTATTACCTTTTGTAACTAAAATAGGCAAACTTAAAATTGCAACGAGCACTAATATTGAAACAAGAAAAACTTTGATCACTAAAATTTTTTTATTAATAAATTTTTCTAATTTATTTTTGAGTTTGTACAAATGATAAACAAGTAAACCCTGAGCTATAAGTTCAAAGATTATAAATAATAATAAAACAACTCTTCTAAAAAGTTTATAAATTTGAATATCAAACTTAATTCCGAGAAAAACAGAATGAATAGCTAAAAATACTGCTGATAAAATTCCAAATTTCTTAAAATTAAAATTTATATCTGAAGAGTATAAATTATTTACTAAATTATTATTTTCTCTCCAATAGTAATATAATAAAGCAGCCGTTAATATCATTGAAGGTTTAAAAATTAGGTATTGGGGAAAGGTTCTTGATGCTCTACTTATAGACAAACTTCCATCTAAATAAGGAATTGAAAAAGCAGATCTTCCAATCTGATCAACCACGAATATAGTACCTTGTAAAAATTCTGGATTCTGAGATATAATTAAACAAAGATTAATAGCAACCAATGGAACTAAAAATATCCATATACTCAATTTTCTAATTTGAGTTATTGCAAGCATAAATTTTAAAATGATTATTTCTTCTTATTTCTTTTTCTAGCTCTTCTTTTTTTCGACCCAATTTTTCTTCTTCCTCGGTGCTTTTTTGGATAACCCATATTTCTGCCTCCTTTTTTATATCTTAATTAGTAAAGTACTATATAAAAGTCAGATATACTTATTTTATGAAAAAGTCTATAAGCACATTTTTAAAACACCCCACTAAAGACAATACAAATAGGTCTGCTAATCCTCCGGTGACTAGAGCTTCAACTATTTTATTCAATTCAATTCAAGAGATGTATCAACATGAATTGAAAGTTAAAAAACATAGAAAAGTTTCACATTATACCTATGGAAGATATGGAAGTACAACGACAATAGAGCTAGAAAATATTTTAAAGGAATTAGAACAGGCTTATCACGTTTTTTTGACAGGAACTGGTTTCGGAGGGATAGCTTTAGCTTTAATGTCTCTGTGTAGACCAGGAGATGAAATATTAGTTTCTGATAATGTGTATGGCCCTACAAAAGAAATATCCCAAGAGTTACTAAAAGAGTTTAACATTGATGCAAAATTTTACAATCCTGATTCCTTCGAGGATCTAAAAAATAAGATTTCTGAAAAAACAAAAATAATTTTAGTTGAAAATCCAGGAAGTAATACTTTTGAATTTCAAGATTTATCCAAAATAACACAATTAGCAAAGAGAAAAAAAATATTTACACTTTTAGATAATACGTGGGGCACACCACTTTATCTAAAGCCGTTAAAAATAGGTTTTGATATGTCTTTTTGCTCTGCAACAAAATATTTTTCGGGCCACTCTGATGCTATGGGAGGATCTTTAGCTGTAAATAGAAAAGTTTATAAAAAGATAATGTTTTTTTATAAATTATCAGGTTATAGAATGTCAGCTGACGAAGCGTATCTAATCATAAGGGGTTTAAGAACTTTAGACACAAGATTAAAACAGCATGGCGAGAATACAAAAGTTGTTATTAATTTTTTGAAAAAACAAAAAAAAATAAAAGAAATTCTTTACCCACACAATCCATCTTCAAAAAATTATAAATTATGGAAAAAATATTACTCCGGAGCAACTGGTTTATTTTCCATTGTTATAAAAAGCAAAAAAAGATCTTCAGTAATACGATTTATTAATTCTCTTGAATTATTTGGTATAGGATACAGTTGGGGAGGATTCGAAAGTTTAGCAATTCTTCAAGAAATCAAAAGTTCTAAAAAAGATGAGTATTTAAAAGGACGACAATTTTACCGATTTAAAAAAAATGAATTTATTATAAGGCTTCATATTGGTTTAGAAGATCCCAAAGATTTAATAAATGATTTAAAAAAAGGTTTAAAAAAAATTATATGATAAAAAATTTTTTTCCTAATAAAACTGCTTTATACGCTCTGGTTGCCGCTTGTTTCGTTGTTTGCACTACAATGGGAATAAGGCAGACTTTCGGACTATATTCTGATGAATTTGAAGTTTCTGGAGGAACCTCAAATACTGAATTTGGATTAGCGATTGCAGTGCATGCAATTTTCTGGGGGATATTTACTCCCATATTTGGAAGAATTTCTGATAGACTTGGGGGATACATTGTAATTGTCCCTGCTTTAATTTTTTATTCAATAGCAATGCTATTGATGGGTAATAATTTTATTTCAGGCATGTGGTTACAAATCAATCTAGGTTTATTTGTTGGCTTAGGTTTAGCTGGAGCAGCAGGAACAATACTCACTCCAATGATATCTAAACATTTTCCAAATGAAAATCGAAGTAAAGCCGCAGGTTTTGTAACTGCAAGTGGAGGTTTAGGAATGTTTATTTTTCCAATATTATCTACTTTGTTTGAAAATATTTCTACTTGGCAAATTTCTTTTATTATATTTTCAATAATATTATTTTTAATGTGCATACCAGCGTTTTTTGTTAAATTGCCTCAAAACAAAATAACTACAACTGAATCAAATTTAGATAGCCGAAGTCTAAGTGAAGTATTGAAAGAGTCTTTTGCGCATAAAGGCTTTCGATTACTAATTATTGGATTTTTTGTATGTGGGTTTCAAATTACTTTGATAGCAACACATGTGCCTAGATATGTTCAGGATAAAGGATTGGCAGACTGGACAGGAATGGCGATTTTAGCCTTGATAGGTTTTTTCAATATCATTGGAACACTCATAATGGGTTACTTAGGAGACAAATATAGCAAGAAAGTTCTTTTGAGTGGTTTATATTTTTTAAGAGGAATAACATTAATATTATTTATTTTTTTACCGGCTTCTAATTTGTCAGCAGTGTTATTCGGAACTTCTTTTGGATTATTGTGGCTTGCAACTGTTCCAGCAACAAATGGTATCGTAGCCCAAATATTTGGAACAAAAAATTTAACACTACTTTTTGGAATAGTATTTCTAAATCATCAATTCGGATCATTTTTAGGCGCGTATCTAGGTGGGTATTTTTATGACCAATTTGGAAGCTTTGATTATGCTTGGTACTTAGCTATAGTTTTATCTTTTATTGCAACAGCCGTTCATTTACCTATAGACGAAAGACCTTTAACAACTGTGAATAAAACTATCTAAGGTTGTATTTTGAGTCTTAAAGTGAATCAAAAGAGAATCAAAACGTGAACATTAAAGATGATGCAACTTTGAATTGTGGATAATTTTTTTATTTCAAAATTCGTATAATTTTTATAGGCTAAAGCTAACAAGGAGTTTTAAATGTTTTCATCAGATCTAGGAAAAAAGTTAGACAAATATCATTTACTTAAGCACCCATTCTACCAAATTTATTGGAACGAAGGAAAATTAAATCGAGAAATAATAAAAGATTACGCTGAGCAATATTACCAGCATGTTAAAGCCTTCCCAAGATATATAAGCGCAACGCATTCAATCTGTGAA
>CACNAY010000010.1 GCA_902618555.1 uncultured Pelagibacteraceae bacterium | reverse complement strand
AGAAGTAATTTTACCTGATTTAAATCTTAAAACAGAGACAGTTATACAATTGTTCAAAGATGTAGATTATGATCTTAGAACTGTAAGAAATGAAAAACTTGTAAAACCAATTTACTTTACTCAGTTTCCAAGAGATCTAGATAATTTACAAAGCGTTCAACTAAAAAAAGAGACATTTATTAAAATTGTTTTGCCCCTAATTGTTGCGGAAAATGAAAAAATCCTTGACGATAGAGAAAAACTTAAAACACTATTAGATAAAAAATTTACTACTGATACTGAAAAACAATGGTTAAGACAAAAGCTTTTGGAGTATAAAGTTAAGAAAAGTGATCTTAAAGAATTATTGTTTAGGATGGATATGATACCTGTTTCTATTGCACTCGCACAAGCAGCCAAAGAAAGTGGTTGGGGAACATCTAGATTTGCTTTAGAGGGTAATGCTATTTTTGGTCAATGGACTTGGGATGGACAAGGAATAGCTCCATTGAAAAGAGATGGAGACAAAAATCATAAAATTTTGAAGTTTCCAATCTTACGTGCATCAGTAAAAGCTTATAAAAACAACTTAAATACGCATAAAAGTTATTTAAAATTTAGAGAAAGAAGAAATCAATTAAGAGTTCAAAATAAAAATATAACTGGCTTGGCGCTTACAAGCACTCTCAAAAATTATGCCCAAACAGGATCTGAATATACAAAGATATTAAACCAAATAATTACTCAAAATAAATTGTCGGATTTTGAACTAGTTAGATTAGTCAATTCTGTAAAGCAAATTGAATTAAATTCCTAATTTATCTTTCACTAATCACGTATTGAACACCTAGCCATCTCCAAAAGCCATTACTTTCTTTAAGAGAACAATTAATTCTTCCTCTTTCACCTACAAATTTTTCAGCTATTTCAATTTCTAAAGTATTTTTCTCAATAAAAAGTATTTTAGAATTTCTCCATTTATTTCCCTCATTTGAGAAACAATTTATTTGTTGAAGATTTTTTATATTATCATGAAATTTCACGATTACTTTTGGTGGATTTTTTGCTTGCATTAAGTATCTATCTTCCGGAGAAATATCCTTATATTTAAATGGCAATGTTTTCATTAAGGTATTAAATCTACTTATCTCTCCATATTTTTCATTTATTGGGAATCTTGGTAGTTCCCATAAATCTTTAGTTTCATCAATTACTCCAGAGTGCTGACCAAACGCGAATAAAAAACCTAGGTCCTTTATTATTTTTTTAAACTCCGTACTGTATTCTCCAAATGGATATGAGAAAAAATCTGAATTTTTTCCTAATTTTTTTTCGAAAATTTCCATTGATGTTAAAATGTCTTTTTTTATCAAATCAGGACTCTCATCAACGAGGTATTCATGAGAATGGCTATGGTTCCCTATTTCTACATTATTAGATTTATGAAGCTCAAGAATTTGATCCCAATTCATGTAGCTAAAGGAACCTACTTCTCTCGTATTGACAAATAAGATAAAAGGAATTTCCTTTTTTTTTAAAATTGGCCAAGCGTTATTATAAAACGATAAAAGCCCATCATCTATAGTAAGCAAAATTTTTCTATCTTTTTTATTTTCTCGAAGACTTTTTTTAAAATTCTTCGGATGAATAAATTTAATACCCTCATTTTCAATAATTTCTAATTGTTTTTTAAAAACGTCCATTTGTATATTTGTTGAAGGATATTTATTTTCATCGAATCTATGGTACATTATTGAAATCAAACCGAAATCATCAAAATTATATTTATTTTGACCAAACAACTTTGATTGATCGGCATCTATAGATATAATAAGAAGCACTATGATAGATAATTTTTTAATCATAAACTGTATTGGAAAAGATGATAAATTAGGATTAAGAATAAATAAAGATTTTTTTATACATTTACTTCAAAAAAAAAAAAATATGAGTGACTACCTTGTTTCTGAGATTTTAGAATTTTTAGAGAAGCACAAGGCTAAACTTGATCAAAGTTTTAGTGTTATAGTAAATCAAGGTCCAGGTAGTTTTGTAGGAATTAGAAATGCGCTTGCAGTTGCAAAAGGTTTGGAAATCTCTAAAAAAGTGAGGCTTTTTGGGTTTAAAAATAACGATTTAAAGCATTTTGACCAAGAAAACATAGAAAAATTATTTAATGCCAAATTAATAGAAAAAAAATTGATTAAGCCAGTATATTTAAGTTAAATTAAGGTATGAGCATCATCGAGGAAAAATGTAAAGAAAAAGGAGTTAGACTCACTGACCAAAGAAAGGTAATTGCTAAAGTTTTATCTGAGTCAAAAGAAGTTTATGGATCAAAAGATCATCCCGATGTAGACGAACTTCATAAGAGAGTGACAGATCTGGATGATAAAATTAGTATTGCAACAGTCTATAGAACAGTAAAACTTTTTGAAGAGGCGGGAATTTTGGTAAAACATGACTTTAAAGCAGGTAAAGCGCGTTACGAAATAAATGATGATCACAATCATTTAATAGATATTAACAGTGGAGAAATAGTTGAGTTTGTTGATAAGGATATTGAAGAGCTCCAAAAAAAAATTGCAAAAAAATTAGGGTATAATCTTGTGGACCATAAATTAGAACTTTATGGATCAAAAATAAAAAAATAATTTGAAAAAAAAAATTTTCATAAAAACATTTGGCTGTCAGATGAATGAATATGATAGCGAACGTATTTATGACATGGCCAAGAAGATCAATTATAAAAGAACAGAAAACTTAAGTGAAGCAGATTGTTATATTTTAAATACTTGCCACATAAGAGAAAAAGCAACAGAAAAAGTTTATCATGACATCGGTCGTATTAAAAAAAAATTTAGAAATAAAAAAAAACCGATTGTTATAGTTGCCGGATGTGTCGCACAGGCCGAAGGAGAAATTCTGCTTAACAGAGAAAAATATATTAATGCTGTAATTGGCCCACAGTCTTATCAAAAGCTAAACGAAACTATAATTAATATAGAAAAAAAATATAAAAAAGTAAGTTCAACTAATTTTGACGTAATAGATAAATTTGACACTTTTAATTCTATAAAAAACCTTAACAGCAAGATTTCTTCTTATTTAACAATCCAAGAGGGCTGTGATAAATTCTGTAAGTTTTGTGTAGTTCCATATACAAGGGGCCCAGAATTTTCAAGATCAATAAATGAGTTGGTTGATGAGTGTAAGGTATTAGTCAATAATGGATCTAGAGAAATTACTTTACTCGGACAAAATGTTAATGCTTATAATTTTGATGGAAAAAGACTATCAGACCTAATCTATGAAATTTCAAAAATCAAAGAACTTAAAAGAATAAGATATACCACATCACATCCAATTGATTTCACATCAGATCTTATTGATGCTCACAAATCAATTGATAAATTAATGCCCTTAATTCATTTACCAGTCCAAAGTGGATCCAACAAAATTTTGAAAAACATGAATAGGAAACATAAAATTGAAGAATACCTCCAGTTGATTAAAAAATTAAAGAAAATAAAGCCGGCGATAAGATTTTCAAGCGATTTTATTATTGGCTATCCCGGAGAAACTGAAAGTGACTTCGATCAAACTATAAAATTATTAAAAGAGGTAGAATATATAAACTCTTACTCATTTATATATAGCCCAAGACCCGGCACTCCAGCAGCAAAAAAAGATATAGTTCAAGAAAGTATATCTAAAAGGAGATTAGTTAAATTTCAAAAGATTGCTGAAGAAATAAAGAAAAAATATAAAAAAAGTCTAATTAATAAAAAATCATTTGTATTATTCGAAAACAAAGTGAGAGGAGAAGAGGAATTTTTTGGGCGAGATGAATTTTCCAACTCTGTAATTGTAAAAAGTAATAAAAATCTTATAGGAAAAATAGAAAGCGTAAAAATTATTGATGGAAATCAAAAAACTTTATTTGGAATTATTGACAATAAATTAGAAAAGGATTTTGCTGCTTAATTATGTCAGAGATAAGTAAATTAGATAATAATTTAGTAATTAGAAAAGTTGATAGCGAAACAATCAATCTACAAATCACAGATAATGAAACTTTAATGTCTATTGTAGGACAATTCGATCAAAATCTAAAAGATTTAGCAAATCTTACAAATACTAAAATCTTTTTTAGAGGCAACTCAATTACTTGTAAAGGAAATAAAGACAATATAAACACATTCAGTAATGCAATAAAATTTTTAATAAATAAATATTATTTAACTAAAATAATCGAAAAAGAAGATATACTTTTATCAGTGAAAAAAAACGCAGAATTTAGTGATACAAAAATTAAATCTTTCAAACAATTAATCAAAACTCCAAAAAAGTCAGTTATAGCTAGATCTGATAAGCAGTCAGATTATATAAAAGCATTAAAAGAAAAAGATATCATTATGTCTCTAGGACCTGCTGGTACTGGAAAAAGTTTTTTAGCAGTTTCAGTAGGTGTAACAATGTTAATGGAAAAAAAAATAGAAAGAGTAATTCTATCTCGTCCCGCAGTTGAAGCTGGAGAAAAACTAGGTTTTTTACCTGGGGATATGAAAGAAAAAGTCGACCCATATTTAAGACCTTTGTACGACGCGTTATATGAATTATTCGGAGCTGATAAAGTTGATAAAAAAATTGAGGCAGGTGAAATTGAAATTGCTCCGCTAGCATTTATGAGAGGAAGAACTTTAAAAAATTGTTTTGCAATATTAGATGAAGCCCAAAACGCTACCGAAACTCAAATTAAAATGTTTTTGACTAGAATTGGCGAAAACTCAAAACTAGTAGTTAATGGTGACCCTTCTCAAATAGACCTAATTAATAAATCTCAATCAGGCCTTATCAAATCAAAAGATATACTGAAAGATCTGAATGAAATCGAAATAATAGAATTTGATCACAGTGATGTGGTAAGACATCCTTTAGTTTCAAAAATTATTAAGGCTTATCAAAAAAAAACCATTGATGATAAGAATTAATACAATTTTTAACAATAAAGATTGGAAACTTCATTTAAGTAATCCCAATAATTTTATTCAAAAAAAAATTGATAAAATAAATAAAAAATTTAAAAAATATGAGGATAAAGTTATTTTTTGCACATTATTACTATCTGGTGATAGTGAAATTAAAAAATTAAATAAAAAATTTAGAAAAAAAAACAAAATTACAGATGTATTATCATTTCCATTTTATACAAAAAAAGATTTAAAAATAAAATTTAAAAAAGAAAAAGAAATTTATTTGGGGGACATAATCGTAAATTTGAATAAAGTAAAAAATAAAAATAATAAAAAAAAATTTAAGTTAGAGTTTAATAAAACTTGGATCCATGGGTTAGTCCATCTCTTTGGATACAATCATAAAAGAAATAAAGATTTTTATGAGATGTCAAAAGTAGAAAAAAAATTTCTTTCTTTAATAGAATAAATGATCTCTAAATATCTTGATAATCGACTCTTAACTTTATTTGTTTTACCATTTATTATTGGATCATTATCTATTTTGTCTTTTCAACCTTTTAACCTAACATTTATAAATTTTTTTACTTTACCAATTTTTTTTTATCTACTTGTTTATATTAAAAAAAAATCAAAAAGTATTTATAGGGAAAAACCATATAAAAAAAATTTATTTTTTTTTGGTTCAGCTTTTGGCTTTGGTTTCTATTTAAGCGGAATACATTGGATCACAAACTCACTTACTTTTGATGAAAATTTTAAAATATTGATACCTATAGGACTTTTATTTATACCATTGTTCTTAAGTTTATTTTTCTCACTAGTTACTGTCTTTATTGGCCCCTTTTTAAATCTTAACTTTCGGTCAATAATTTTTCTTTCAGCTAGTCTTGCTATTTCAGATTTTATAAGGAGTAAAATTTTAACTGGTTTTCCATGGAATTTGTGGGCTTACAGTTTTTCCTGGTCTACTGAAATAATTCAAATTTTAAATAAATTTGGCCTTTTTGCTTTTAATTTAATTTCTATAACAATTTTTATGCTTCCAGCAGTTTTTTTTTTAAATTTAAACTTTACTAAAAAGATTTATTTTTTTCTTGTTTTAGTCATTGCTATCTTTCTTTTATATATTTACGGAAGCTACTTAATCAACTTAAATAAAAAAGAACTACAAGCTAATACTAATAAAATAAATGTGAGAGTTGTTTCACCTAATTTTGATTTGGAATATGATCTTGATAAGAATGACATAGAAAACAGACTATTAAAACTTATTAGATATAGTGACCCTGATAATGACAAAAAAACTCTATTCATTTGGCCAGAGGGAGTATTTAGCGGTTACAGCTATAAAGAAATTTTAAATTTAAAAAAAATTATCTCAAGTAATTTTAATAAAAACCATTTTATTTTATTTGGAGTCAATCGATTTGATAAGAAAAAAAAAGGGTTTTATAATAGTTTAGTTATTATCAATAATGATATGGAAATTATTCAAGAGTATAAAAAACAAAAACTTGTTCCATTTGGTGAATTTTTACCGTTTGAAAATTTTTTAAGTAATTTTGGGTTAAAAAAAATAACAGAGGGACATGGATCTTTTTTAAAAGGAAAAAAACAAGATAACTTAAAAATTCAAAATTCAAATATTTTACCACTCATTTGTTATGAAATTATTTTTACAAAATTTATTCAATCATCAAGTCGTGATACTAATTTAATGATTAATATTTCAGAAGATGGCTGGTTTGGAAATTCAATAGGCCCTTACCAACATTTTGCTAAAGGTATATTCAGATCTGTTGAAAACAATACATTTTTAATAAGATCAGCGAATAAAGGTATAAGTGCTATTATCAATAATAGAGGGCAAGTTGTAAAAAAACTAAATCCCAATGAAACTGGATCTATTCAATATGAAGTTCCGCTAATAAAAAATAATATCAGAAATAAAAATGATTTGATATTTTTTATTCTTTTATTTACATATATTTTTATCTTTTATTATTACGAAAAAAAATAATGACAATAAAAAATTATTTATTCACAAGTGAGTCAGTTTCAGAAGGCCATCCTGATAAAGTTTGTGACAGGATTTCTGACATGGTTGTGGACTCTTATTTATCTAAAGATCCTGTTTCCAGAGTTGCGTGTGAAACATTAACAACAACCAACAGAGTGGTTTTAGCTGGAGAAACACGTGGTCCAAAATTAGATAAAGAAGAATTAATTAGCAAAGTAAGAAACTGCATAAAAGAAATTGGATATGACCAAAAAGGATTTAGTTGGCGAACAGCAAATATTGAAACCTACTTGCACGATCAATCGTCAGATATAGCAATGGGAGTAGATTCAAAGGACAATAAAGATGAGGGTGCCGGGGATCAAGGAATTATGTTTGGATATGCATGCAAAGAAACAGATGAATTAATGCCTGCTCCAATCCATTATTCACATAATATCTTGAGACTGATGGCCGAGGATAGAAAAAAAGGAATATTGAAAGGAATTGAACCAGACTCAAAAAGTCAAGTAACAATGATGTATGAGCAAGGTAAGCCCGTTAAAGTAACATCAATTGTAATTTCTACCCAACATTCTCAAGATTTGAGTCAAGAGCAAGTAAGGGAGCTGATTATTCCTTATATAAACAAGTCTATTCCCAATAATTATTTAGATGGATTAAGCCAAGATGAAATTTATATAAATCCTACAGGACAGTTTATAATTGGCGGACCAGACGGTGATACAGGTCTAACAGGAAGAAAAATTATAGTTGATACATATGGAGGTGCTGCACCACATGGAGGAGGAGCTTTTTCAGGAAAAGATCCTACAAAAGTAGATAGATCTGCAGCTTATGCCTCAAGGTATCTGGCAAAAAATATCGTATCAGCAGGTGTTTCTGAAAGATGTTTAATTCAATTAGCTTATGCAATTGGAGTATCAAAACCTCTTTCTATTTTCATAAAGTTAGCAGATGGTGACGATTCAAAAATTGATAAAATAAAAAAAATTATTAACGATAATTTTGATTTATCTCCAAGAGGGATAAGAGAAATGTTAAAACTTAATAATCCAATATACCAAGTCACATCAGCTTACGGGCACTTTGGAAGAAAACCTACTAATAAAGGTGAATTTTCTTGGGAAAAAACAGATAAAGCTGATTTATTTAAATTGTAATCTTGAAAAAACCTTAATTTTCTTCTAAATAATATCTAAATTAGCAAGATTTCAAAATGGGCACTAGCCCATTTTTTTTTAGGAGAAATAAAAATGTTAAATAGAGGATTAGATAAACTTGAATTATTGAGAATTGTCGAGGCAGTAGCTAATGAAAAATCTATTGATAAAGAACTAGTAATCGGTTCAATGGAAAGCGCTATACAAAAAGCAGCTTTAATAAAATTTGGTACTGATAATGAAATTGAAGTTATTATCAATAGAGAAAGTGGAGAGATTAAAATTCACAAGGTTTTAGAAATTGTTGATAAAGTGGAAGATGCAGCAAGAGAAACAACTTTAGTACAAGCAAAAAAAATCTCTTTAGATAACAATGATCTTAAAGTGGGTGATAAAGTTTACGAAGAACTTCCACAAATAGATTTTGGTCGGATCGCTGCTCAAAGCGCAAAGCAAGTAATCAGTAGCAGAGTTAGAGAGGCAGAAAAAAACAGGCAATACGAAGACTTTATTGATAAGCAAGGCCAAATTTTAAGCGGCATTATTAAAAGACTAGAATACGGGAATGTAATTATTGATCTTGGAAAAGCAGAAGGGGTAATTAAAAAAGACGAATTAATTCCAAGGGAAATTTTAAAAACAGGTGATAGAGTCAAGGCATATTGTTATGAAGTAAAAAAAGAATTAAAAGGTCATCAAATATTTTTATCAAGAGCACATCCTCAATTCTTAGCAAAATTATTTTCTCAAGAAGTTCCAGAAATATATGAAGGTACAATAGAAATAAAATCTGTTGCAAGAGATCCTGGGAGCAGAGCAAAAATTTGCGTATATTCACAAGACTCCTCTATCGATCCTGTAGGTGCTTGTGTAGGAATGAGAGGTAGTAGAGTTCAAACTATTGTAAATGAACTCCATGGTGAAAAAATTGATATTATAAAATGGACTGAAGATTTACCTACATTAATTTCTGAGTCACTATCACCTGCAGAAATCCAAAAGGTGTTAATTGATCAAAATAATAAAAGAATCGATATTATTTTGACCGAAGAAAATTTAAGTAAGGCTATTGGAAGAAGAGGTCAGAATGTTCGTTTAGCATCTAAACTGACAAATTATGAAATTGATATTTTAACTGATAAAGAAGACTCAGAAAGAAGGCAAAATGAGTTTAAAGAGAGGACAGAGACTTTAATTAAAAATTTAGAGGTTGATGAAACTTTAGGACAACTTCTTGTGTCTGAAGGTTTTACTTCAGTTGAAGAAATTGCACAATCAAAAGCTGAAGATATTTCTAAGATAGACGCTATTGATGAGGAAACTGCATCGGAGCTCATTAGCAGATCAAAAGAAACATTAATAAAGGAAAAAGAAGCAGTTGCGATTAAATTAAAAGAATTGGGCGTTGAGGAAAGTCTGATTGGCCTTAGCGGCATGACCCAAGGGATGTTGGTGATCCTTGGTCAAAAGAATATAAAAAAATTAAAAGATTTTGCTGATTTGTCATCAGATGAACTCATAGGTGGATTTGATGAATTAAAAGGTAAAAAAATCAGAGTAGAAGGATATCTGGAAGAATTTTCTCTATCAAGAAAGGAAGCCGACGATTTAATTATGGCTGCTAGAGAGATAGTATACAAATAATGTTATGGTTAAGGATAAAAAAAAGACACTCACGATTTCTTCTGATTTAAAAAAGAAAATTGATACTAGTAATATACAATCATCGGGAAAAAAAGCTTTCTCAGTAGAGAAAAAAAAAACATTTCGTAACAATAAGTCTCAAAATAAATTTGGAATATCTCAAAATTCTAACTTAAACGCAGATGTAAAAAGAAAAAATTTTGAGAGAAAATTTATTGAACAGCAGGCGACAAAAGATTTTATAAAAAAAGACAACAAATCAGTTGGAAAAAGTAAGCTAAAATTAAAGAGTCCAGTCGATAAAAGAGATTTCAAATTGACAGTCTCAAGAGCACTGAATGTTGAAGAAATTGATATTAAACAAAGAAGTTTAGCATCTGTTAGAAGAGCAAGACTAAAAGACAAAAAAAATAAGCCAGAAGGAGAAGAAAAAAAAGAATTCAAAAAAGTAATTAGAGAGGTACAAATTCCTGAGCAAATAACAATTCAAGAACTTTCAAATAGGATGGCAGAAAAATCAAATGAAGTAATAAAGTTTTTATTTAATATGAAAGTAGTTGCTACAATTAACCATAATATTGATAAAGATACCGCTGAATATATTGTGAAAGAATTTGGCCACAAACCAATACTAGAGGAGAAGCCAGAACTAGAAAATATTAAATCAGAAAAAAAATATACTGGCGAAGTAAAATCAAGACCACCGATTGTTACTATCATGGGTCATGTCGATCACGGTAAAACATCATTGTTAGACGCTCTAAGAGATTCAAATGTGGTATCAGGAGAGCACGGTGGAATTACACAACATATTGGTGCTTATCAGGTTGAAACTAATGAAAAAAAATTAATTACATTCATCGATACACCGGGTCACGCAGCTTTTACAGAGATGAGAGCCAGAGGTTCAAAGATAACTGACATAGTTGTTTTAGTTGTTGCTGCTGACGATGGTATCAAACCACAAACTATCGAGGCAATCAAACATGCTAAAGCAGCAAAAGTTCCGATAATAGTAGCAATCAACAAATGTGACCTGCCCGAAAAAAACATAGGAAAAATAAAAAACGAAATGATGCAATATGAATTAATCGCAGAAGACTTAAGTGGAGACACATTATTTGTTGAAGTTTCAGCGTTAAAAAAAATCAATTTAGATAAACTTAAAGAAAGTATTTTATTACAATCAGAAATTCTTGATTTAAAAGCTTCTTTTGACGATAAAGCTAGAGGTGTTGTTATCGAGTCAAAAATTGATAAAGGCAAAGGGCCAGTGTCTACTATTTTAATAAGTAATGGAAAATTAAGAAGAGGTGATTATTTTATATGTGGGGACACTTGGGGTAAAATTAGAGCTATGATTAATCATGAAGGCAAAACAGTTAACGAGGCCTTTCCATCGACACCAGTTGAAATATTGGGAATGAACGACTCGGCTTATTCTGGTGCAGAATTTGCGGTCACAAAAGATGAAGAGGAAGCAAAAAAAATGGCAGAGTTTAAGAAAAGCAATACTTCAATAAATAATTTGTTAATTAAAGATAAAAACGCTCTCTTTGACAACATCAAAACTAAAGATGAACTAAATATCGTGATTAAGTCAGATGTGCATGGATCAAGCGAAGCTCTCAAAATGGCAATAAATAAAATTGAACACAAAGAAGTAGAGGCTAAAATTATTTTATCAGATATTGGTATGATTAATGAGACAGATGTTTCTTTAGCTAAGGCTTCTAATGCTCTTTTGATTGGATTTAATGTCAAACCTAATAGGGAAGCAAAAAAATTTGCTGATGAACAAAAAATTGATATTAAGTATTTTAATATTATTTATGAAGCATTGGAATACATTGAGAAATCACTTTCAGGCCTTTTAGAGCCAGAGGTAAAAGAGACAATTTTGGGAACAGCAGAGATCCAAAAAATATTCAAAGTATCTAGTGCTGGAAAAATTGCAGGTTCTAAAGTAATTAGTGGAGAGATTAAAAGTAAATCACGAGCTAGAATTATTAGAGATGGTGTTGTTGTTTACAACGGTGAAATAGCAACGCTTTTTAGAGAAAAGAATCAAGTAAAAGAAGTGGGAACTGGGATAGAATGTGGTGTGAGTATAAAAGATTTTATAGATTTTAAAGAAAAAGATGTAATAGAGTCTTACTTGTCAGAAAAAATACAAAGGACTATATAATGGTAAATGAATTTTCAAATCGAACTTTTTCTCAAAGACAACTTAGAGTAGGAGAGTTGGTTAAACAAAACTTGGGGGAATTATTTATTAGAAATGAGGCTAAAATTCCTTCATTTAATTCCAAACTTACTACTGTTACCGAAGTAAGAATGACTGCTGATCTCAAAACAGCTAGAGTTTACGTAATTCCTTTAGGGGGAGTAGACACAAAAGAAACCGTAAAAATCTTGACTGAATACTCTCATCTTGTTAGAAAAGCCCTGTCTAAAAGGCTAGACATTAAGTTTCTTCCTAAGCTCACATTTGTTGAAGATAACTCTTTTGAATATGCTGAAAAGATTGAGAAAATAATAAAGAAAAATCGAGATAATGATAAAGAAAAAAAAAGATACAATTAAATCACTAGCATTGCATGCTAAAGATGTAGGATCCACAGAAATACAAATCGGTCTATTGTCTAACAAAATTTCGAAATTATCGGATCATTTTAAAAAATTTAAAAAAGACAAACATTCAACTTTAGGTTTGACAAAGTCAGTTAATAAGAGAAAAAAGCTTCTCACTTATCTAAAAAGGAAAAACACCGAGTCTTATCAAAAAGTTATAAAACAACTAAATATAAGGAAATAATGTTCAAAATACATAAGGAAGAAATCGAAGTTAACGGTAAAAAGTTAACTCTAGAGACAGGAAAAATTGCTCGTCAAGCTGATGGAGCTATTATTGCTTCATTAGGCGAAACAGTCGTTATCGCAACAGCTGTTGGTGCAAAAAAAGTTGCTGAGGGACAAGATTATTTTCCTTTATCAGTAAATTATCAAGAAAAATATTATGCTGCTGGTAAGATACCAGGAGGATATTTTAAAAGAGAAGCAAGGCCTACCGAGGCTGAAACTCTAATTTCAAGATTAATTGATAGACCCATAAGACCTCTATTTCCATCTAGCTTTATGAACGAGGTACAAGTGCTTCCTACTGTTTTATCTTACGACAAAGAAAATCAGCCAGATATTTTATCTATTATCGCATCCTCTGCAGCTTTAGCTATATCCGGATTGCCATTTATGGGGCCTATAGCAGCGAGTAGAGTTGGATACAAAGATGGAAACTATTTATTAAATCCATCTGCGGAAGAGTTGAAGGACTCGGAATTAGACTTAGTAGTTGCAGGTACTAAAGATGCAGTTTTAATGGTTGAGTCAGAAACATCAGGACTATCTGAAAAAGTCATGCTTGATGCAGTAAAATTTGGCCATGAAAAATTTGTTCCTATAATTAATGCAATTGAAAAATTGGTTAAAAAAGCTGGAAAACCAAAATGGGAAGTTGAAGAAATTGATCACACTAATGTTAAAAAGAAAATTGCCGATAAATTTGAAAAAAATTTGAGAAGTGCATTCAAAGAAATTGATAAGAAAAAAAGATCTACTGCTATTTCTGAAATAGAAACTCAATGTAAAGAAATGTTTACTGAAGATGAAAATGTTACGGAAAATCAAGCAATGTCACAATTAAAATCTTTAGAAAAAGATATAGTAAGAACAGCTATTTTAAAAGAGAAGAAAAGAATAGATGGAAGAGGTTTAGCTGATGTAAGACAGATTAAATGTGAAGTGGGAGTATTACCAAGAACACACGGATCAGCCCTATTTACTAGAGGAGAAACTCAAGCCCTTGTAGTTACAACTCTCGGAATGAGCGAAGACGAACAAAGGTTAGAAAGTCTTGAGGGTATGCAAAGATCCAATTTTATGTTGCATTATAATTTTCCACCTTTTTCAGTTGGAGAATGCGGAAGAATAGGAACCGGCAGAAGAGAAATAGGTCATGGTAAACTTGCATGGAGAGCAATAAATTCCTCTTTACCAAAAAAAGAAAACTTTCCATATACATTGAGAGTAGTTTCAGAAATAACAGAATCAAATGGATCTTCCTCAATGGCAACTGTTTGCGGTACTTCATTATCATTAATGGATGCTGGTGTCCCAATCAAAGAACCAGTGGCTGGAATTGCGATGGGGTTAATAAAAGAAGGAGATGATTTTTCAGTGCTCTCAGATATTTTAGGTGACGAAGATCATTTAGGAGATATGGATTTTAAAGTAGCTGGAACAAAAAATGGTATCACTTCACTTCAGATGGATATCAAAATTACGGGCATTACATTTGAGATTATGGAAAAAGCTTTAGATCAAGCAAAAAACGGTAGAGAACATATTCTTGATGAGATGAATAAAGCTATTAAGACTTCTAGAAAAGAGTTTTCAAAACACACTCCAAAAATGGAAACAATTAAAGTAGATAAAAAAGATATTGCCACAGTGATCGGCAAAGGTGGAGCAACAATAAGAGAAATTGTTGAAACATCTGGAGCTAAAGTTGACGTAAAGGATACTGGTGAAGTAACAGTCGCCGCTTCAGATGAATCTTCAAGAAATAAAGCCATTGAATTTATTAAAAATTTAATTGCGAAACCTGAAATGGGAAAAATTTATAAAGGTAAAGTTGTAAAAATTATGGAGTTTGGAGCTTTTGTAAACTTCTTAGGAAAACAAGATGGGCTTGTACATATTTCTGAGTTAGCTGATAAACGAGTCGCAAAAGTAGGTGATATAGTTAAAGAAGGCGATGAAGTTTCTGTAAAGGTTGTTGGATTTGATAGAGGAAAAGTAAAACTTTCAATGAAACAGGCTTCTGTCTAACTCATATTTTTAGGATCAGGCATTCCCATTTTGTTATAACCAGCGTCTACATAATGAATTTCCCCAGTTACACCTGCTGCCAAATTACTAAGTAAGTAAAGAGCAGAGTTTCCAACATCATGAATATCTACATTTCTTTTTAAAAAGGAATGATCCTCATTCCACTTATACAAAAATTTTGCATCTCCTATTGCTGAAGCAGCTAAAGTCTTTATTGGACCTGCACTAATAGCATTTACCCTTATTTTTTTTTTACCAAGGTCTCTAGCTAAATATTTTACACTTGCTTCCAAGGCAGATTTACAAACTCCCATTACATTGTAATTTGGTATAGCTTTAGATGACTCGTAAGTAAGTGTTAGCAAACTTCCACCATCTTTCATTATTTTAGAAGCTTCTTTAGATACTTCAGTAAAAGAAAAGCATGAGATAAGCATGCTTCTTAGAAAATTTTCTCTAGTAGTGTTTAAATATTCCCCAGTTAATTCTGATTTATCTGAAAATGCTACGGCATGAACCACAAAATCAATTTCTCCCCATTTTGATTTTATATCTTCAAAAAGTTTTATAACTTCATCTTTTTTTTCAACATCACAGCTGAAAGTGACTTTTGAATTTAGTTTTTCAGCAAGAGGTATCACTCTTTTTTTCAAAGCATCACCTAAATAAGTAAATGCTAATTCTGCACCAGCATCTGCAAGTTTTTGAGATATTCCCCAAGCTATTGAGCGTTCATTGGCAACGCCCATGATAAGACCTTTTTTTCCTTTCATTAAACTCATTATTTAACCTTCTCAAATACTAAAGTGGCATTAGTTCCTCCAAAACCAAAACTATTTGACATTATAGAATTCAAATTTACTTCTTTTTCAACTTTAGTCACTATTGGATATTTTTTTGCCTCTTCGTCCATATCATTTATATTAGCAGAAGCAGCAATAAAATTATTTTTCATCATAATTAAACTGTAAATAGCCTCATGAACTGAAGTAGCCCCAAGTGAGTGACCTGCAAGAGACTTAGTTGAGCTAATTTTTGGTTTGTAGTTATTAAATACTTCTCCAACTGCTTTTAATTCAGTAATATCTCCAACGGGTGTTGATGTCCCGTGAGTATTTATGTAATCAATTTTATTTTTTGCAGTGCTTAATGCCATTTTCATACATCGGACCGCTCCTTCGCCTGAGGGAGCTACCATATCATAACCATCTGAAGTAGCACCGTAGCCTGTTAATTCTGCATAAATTTTTGCACCTCTTGATTTAGCATGTTCATAATCTTCTAAAACTAAAACACCACCACCACCTGAAATAACAAAACCATCTCGAGTTTTATCATAAGGCCTAGATGCTTTTTCAGGGGTATCATTATATTTTGAAGATAAGGCTGTCATTGCATCAAACATCGCAGTCATTGCAAAATGAACTTCATCACTGCCACCCGCAAAAATAATTTTTTGTTTTCCTAGTTGAATCAATTCCATAGCGTTACCAATACAATGTCCGCTAGTTGCACACGCTGAACTAATAGTATAATTAACTCCTTTTATTTTAAAAGGTACTGCAAGTGTTGCTGAAGCTGTACTCGACATTGTTCGCGGAACTACAAAAGGCCCCATTCTTTTTGGACTTTTTTCTCTAGTCTTGTCAGCTGCTAAAATGACGTTTTCTATTGAGGGACCGCCTGATCCCATAATCATTCCAGTTGTTACATTGCTTACATCTTTTTCCTCAAGTCCAGAGTCTTTTACAGCTTCATTCATTGAAACATAGTTATAAGCAGACCCTGGCCCCATAAACCTTATAAATTTTCTGTCCACATGATCCTCTAGTTTAATATTTGGTTTTCCGTGAACATGACTTTTCAAATTGTATTCCTTGTATTCTTCAGAAAATGTAATCCCTGATTTTGCATTAAGTAATGATTTATAAACTTCATCTTGATTATTTCCTAAACAAGAAACTACCCCTATGCCAGTTATTACAACTCTTTTCATGATTTGAATAATCCCACCTTAAGATTTTCTGCAGTGTAAATTATTTTACCATCTGCACTTAAAATACCATTAGCTAATCCAACAGCAGTGCCTTCTTTTTTTAAAATTCTTTTCATATTTATTTCGTAAGTCGCCATTTTAATATTTTTTAATACTTCACCTGTGAATTTAACAGAATTTACTCCTAAAGCTCTACCCTTTCCTGGCTCACCTATCCAGCCTAAATAAAATCCAACTAATTGCCACATAGCATCTAAGCCAAGACAACCTGGCATAACTGGGTCTTTTTTAAAATGACAATTAAAAAACCACAGGTTGTCTTTAATGTCTAGCTCTGCTTTAATAAATCCTTTTTTGAATTCACCTGCATCTTTTCTTATTTCTGTAATTCTATCAAACATCAACATTGGAGGTAGTGGCAGCTTAGCATTTCCTTCGCCAAATAGTTTTCCTTCTCCACACGAAATTAACTCATCATAATTGTAATTGTTTTTTTGCATGATTTAGAACTGTTTTACTTGATTTAGCAAAAGTTTCATATATATTTGTGTTTAGAATGATTATAAAGTAGATTAAAAAACGATCTAAAACGTGAAAAAAATAGACATTTTAAAAAAATTAAGATCTTCTGGGTTAAGACCGACTAAACAAAGAGTTGAAATAGCCAAATTTTTATTTGAAAGAGAAAAAACGTTTCATTTTACAGTCGAAAGTTTAAACAAACTTTTAATCAAAAAATTAACTTCTAAAATTGCCCTTGCTACAATTTATAATACCGTACATGCATTTAAAATTGCCGGACATTTAAGTGAAGTTGAAGTGAGAGGAAAAAAAACTTATTTTGATACTAATATTTCAAATCATCATCATTTTTACGATAGTGAAACTGCAGAATTAATAGATATCGATGCGAATGATATAATCATTCAAAAAATTCCAAAAGCACCAAATGGTAAAAAAATTAAGAATGTTGAGGTATTTATAAATTTGAAAAATTGACAGTTTGTCGCTTGTTTTTCACTTTAGAATAATTATAAACTAGATTTATGAGTGTAGATTATAAAAAAAGTAATAATGGTAAATGTCCAGTCATGCATGGTGGAGTTACTAAAGCGGGGGAGTCAAATACTGCCAGACTGTGGCCTAATAGTATAAATTTGGATATTTTACATCAACACGATACAAAAACGAATCCGCTTCCGGGATACGATTATAAAAAAGAAGTTAAAAAATTAAATTTTAAAGCTTTAAAAAAAGATTTATTAAAGTTAATGACAGACAGTCAAGAGTGGTGGCCAGCAGATCTTGGAACTTACAGTGGATTAATGGTGAGACTAACTTGGCATCAGGTTGGTACTTATAGAGAATTTGATGGAAGACCCAATGTTGGATCACATAGATTTTCACCTCAAGATTCTTGGCCTGATAACACTAACTTAGATAAAGCTAGGCGACTTTTGTGGCCAATTAAAAAAAAATACGGTAACAGACTAAGTTGGTCAGATTTAATGGTTCTAGCTGGTACTATGGCTTATGAGCATGCTGGATTTAAAACTTTCGGTTTTTCATTTGGTAGGGAAGATATTTGGGAGCCTGAAAAAGATGTTTACTGGGGGAAAGAAACAGTTCCATTAGCAGTAAACAGATACGGAGATCCGCAAGATAGATCTTCATTAGAAGCACCTCTTGCAGCCTCTCATTTTCAATTAGTTTATGTTAATCCCCAAGGTGTTGAGGGGAAACCTGATCCGGTAAGAACCGCGATGGATGTCAGAGAAACTTTTGGAAGAATGGGTATGAATGATGTTGAGACCGCAGCGCTCACAGTTGGAGGTCACTCTATTGGAAGAGCACACGGTAATGGTAATCCTGACAATTTAGGACCAGAACCTGCAGGAGCTGATATTCATGAGCAAGGTTTTGGCTGGAACCAGGAAAATGGAACTGGAGCTAATCAAATTACATCAGGTCTTGAAGGAGCTTGGACAACAAATCCTGATAAGTGGGATCATCAATATTTAGACCTTTTACTTAACTATGAGTGGGAAAGTAAAAAAAGTCCTGCAGGCGCTTGGCAGTGGGAACCAATTAACCTTGAAGAGGAAAAAAAACCAAGAGACTTAGGAGATCCTAATAAAAAAGCGAGATTAATGTTTACTGATGCAGACATGGCAATGGCAATGGATCCAGAGTACAGAAAAATTTCAGAGAGATTTTATAAAGATCCAAAATTCTTTGAGGACTCTTTCGCACGAGCATGGTTTAAGTTAACTCATAGAACAATGGGAAATAAAGAAAACTATATTGGACCCTGGGCTCCTAAAGAAGATTTATATTGGCAAGGTAATGTTCCAAAACCTAAAAAGAAATACAGCGTTGAGAAAGTAAAAAAAATGATTTCTTCGTCAAAATTAAGTTCTAGTGATTTAATTACCACTGCATGGGATAGTGCAAGAACATATAGAAGAACCGACAAAAGAGGTGGAGCTAATGGAGCAAGAATTCGTCTAGAACCAATGAACCAATGGGAAGCAAACGAACCAAAAAAACTCTCTAAAGTTTTAAAAGTGCTTGAAGAAATTGCTAAGAAAACCGGAGCAACAATTGCCGATACAATAGTATTAGCTGGAAATGTAGGCCTTGAAAAAGCAATTAAAAAAGCGGGTTCTAATGCAAAAGTTCCATTTAACCCTGGAAGGGGCGATGCTTCACAAGATCAAACTGAAATTAAAAGTTTCAAATGGTTAGAACCTCATCATGATGGTTTTAGAAACTATTTTAAAGCCGATTATTCAGTAATGCCTGAGGAACTTCTATTAGAGAGAGCTTCTCTTATGGGGTTAACTGCACAGGAAATGACTTGTTTAGTCGGAGGGATGAGAGTGCTAGGAACAAATCATTCAACTGCCAAAGAAAAAGGTGTTATGACTGATAAAGTTGGAGCACTTACAAATGACTTTTTTGTAAATTTAGTTGACATGAAATATAATTGGAAACCAACTGGAAAAAATTCATACGATATTATTGACCGTAAAACTAACAAAGTTAAATTTACAGCCTCTAGAGCTGATTTAGTCCTAGGATCCAATTCTATTCTTAGATCCTATGCTGAAGTTTACGCACAAGACGACAATAAAGAAAAATTTATTAAAGATTTTATTCAAGTTTGGACAAAAATTATGAACGCAGATAGAGTTAACCTTAAGAAGTTAAATTAATATGGAAATTGTAAAAACACAAAACTTAGAAAAATTAAATCAGAATATAAAAGATGATTTTTTTAAAGTTCCAAATTTAAAATTCGATATTGATAAATTAAAAGCTGATTTAAATATTGTATTAAAAAAAAAGAAATTCAACACTCTTGGCATTAAAAATTTTGGAGCCATTTCTATAAATCAAATTCCAGGTGATAAAAATTCTACAGAGGGTCACAATGTTAGAGGCACTTACTGGACTATACCTGATGAAAAAGGCAAAGAAGTCATGAGAGACAAAGCTATTGATGAGTCAAAATATACAGAAATAGTTCCTGAGTTTAAAAACACATATTTTGAGGAAGTTTATAATACTTTAAAGAAACATTTTAAGCTCGGAAGAGTAAGAATATTGTTAAAGGAACCTAGATCTACTCTCAGTTGGCATAGAGATCCAGAGCCAAGACTTCATATTCCAATAATAACAAACAAAGGTTGTAGGATGGTGATAGAGGATGTTTGCAAGCATATGCCAGCTGATGGATCAGCAACTATTACAAACAATACTAAATATCACAATTTCTTTAACGGCGGCGAACAAGACAGGATACATCTTGTAGCGTGTGTTTTAGAAAATCCGTTTAAAAATGGCAGAGTTCAATAAAGGAATCTATCTTACTGTAAAAGATATTTATCAAAGTAACAAAGGATCTCTTTTACGAACCCTAATCTATACAATTGGACATTTTTTAATTGCCATAACAGTTTTAATGCTAATATCCAATGTTTCGTTCATGATTGCTTTAACCGATGCAATAGTTGAACCGATTGCCAACGCGGTCTGGTATTTTGTGCTAGATAAAATCTGGACAGCTAAGTACAAGAAATAGTTTTAAAGTAGACCCCATAAAATATTTTTTTTAACCCAACCTTTATATTTCTCTACGCTTACCTTACACCACTCATCTTTACATTTATGGATCTTACATAACCTTCCTTTTTTTAGAATTGCAAGAGGCTTAGAATAAATTGAAGGTTTTTTAAAAATTAATTGGTCATCATCAATTGTGATAGCTGCTTTTTTTTTTGATAATTGTGAAATATGTATCCAACCAGTATTATTTTCATGATCTCTTATTTTTCTAAAATTTTCAAATTTATCTTGAATTAAAACAGGTAAAAATTCTTTTTTGTAGAATAGCTTGATCGGATATTCGAAAGATGGTCCTTGCCTAAGATTTACTTTGTCATTTCTTAAGGTTAAAAAGTATTCATTTGCAAGAAGACTCTGAAATGAAAAATAAGAAAAGATAAAAATATAAAAAATTTTTAACACTTGTTTTTACATTGAGGGTTGAAAGACAATTTTACTTTTCTTAAATTTATTTTAATTGAATCAAAAATCATCATCTGGTTATCTAAACTATTCTTTAATCCTATAATTGTTTTTAAAACTTCATTTGCTTGAAGTGATCCTAAAATGCCAGCAACTGGTGAGAAAATTCCTTCTGTTTCACAATTTCTTTCTAAAGATGGTTTATCTGGCATAAAGCATCTGTAACAGGATGCTTTTTTTTTAAAATTAAACTTGTATAAATGACCATCAAATCTACTGATCGCTGCAGAGATGAGTATTTTCTTCAATTTTTTACATTCGTCATTAATCAAGTATCTAGTCTCAAAGTTGTCTGTTCCGTCGCAAATTATATCAAAATCTTTGATTACTGATTTTATATTTTTCGAAGTAATCTTTTTTTTAAATACTTTAATTCTAATTTTATTATTTATTCTAATAATATTAAGCTTAGCTTGATCGACTTTGTACTTACCTATATCATTTGTAGAAAATAATGTTTGTCTATTTAAATTACTTATTTCAACTTTATCTGAATCTGCAATTCCGATCGTTCCCACTCCAGATGCTGCCAAATATGTCAAAAGCGGGCAACCCAAACCTCCAATACCGATTATTAATACTTTAGCGTTAAGTATTTTTTTTTGCCCAGCCACTCCAACATTTTTAAGAATTATTTGTTTTTCAAATCTTTTAAAATCTTTCAATCCCAATTGCATATATTATTTCAATCCGGTAGATCCAAAACCACCTTTACCTCTAATTGTATCGTCTAAGTTATCTACTTCCTTTAACTTAGCTTTTACAATAGGGCATAATACCATTTGAGCGATGCGCGCACCTCTCTCAACAACGAAAGTTTTATTACTTAAATTTATTAATATCACTTTTAATTCACCTCTATAATCAGCGTCTATAGTTCCAGGTGAATTAAGAACTGATAACTGATTTTTAGCTGCCAATCCTGATCTTGATCTAATTTGTATTTCAAAATTTTTGGGAATAGACACAGATATACCAGTTGGAATTATTGATGTTTTTCCTGGCTCTATTTTTACCTGTTTTTCAATATCAGCTATAAGATCCATTCCTGATGAACCATTAGTCTCGTATTTGGGTAGCTCAATATTTTTTGATAGTCTTTTAATTAAAACTTCTGTCATTAACTAAGAGTTTATCTAAGACTATTTCCGCAATTACATTAGCTATAAAACTTTTTTTATTTTTTTTTATAACTTTTATTTTTCCTGAATTATCAATTATCGAAACTCTATTATAATCTGAATTAAGGCCGCTATCTTTTTTGGAAACATCATTAACAACTATAATATCACAATTTTTTTGTCTTAATTTAGAAAATGCATTTCTATTAAAATTTTCAGTTTCGGCTGCAAAACCGATTACTAAGCTTGGCCTATGTTTATTATTCTTACCTAGAAATTCAACAATATCCCTATTTTTCTCTAATTCAATTGATTTTAATTTTATATTGTCTTTTTTAATTTTAGTCTCATTTTTTTTAATTGGCCTAAAGTCTGCTACAGCTGCTGCACATATTGCAATATCTACTGGTAAACATTTTTTTACCTCGTCAAACATCTCATTTGCTGTGATTATTTTTTTTGTTTTAATATTCTTACTGGATGAAAGATGTGAGGGTCCTGTAATTAAAGTTGTTTTTATACCTAACCTACTTAATGCTTCTGCTATCTCAAATCCCTGTTTACCACTTGACTCATTTGAAATATATCTTACTGGATCCAAATACTCCCTTGTTGGCCCAGCTGTTACTAAGGCTTTTAGATTTTTTCCTTTGATAATATTTTTTTTATTAAAGTATTTTTCAATGAAAGAGTAAATTTGCCTTGGACTCGACATTTTGCCCTCTCCATATTCTCCACAAGCCATTTCACCTTTTTCTGGCCCAATGAAAAAATAGCCATAGTCCTTTAAAATTTTTACATTTTGTTGCGTTGCTTTGTGTATCCACATTCTCATATTCATAGCAGGAACTAATAAAATATCTTTATTTGATGCTAAAATTACTGTTGTTGCTAAATCTTCCGCTTTGCCAAGACTTAACTTTGTCATAAAGTTTGCAGTTGTAGGTAATACAATTATTAAGTCGGCCCATCTAGATAATGAAATATGATCTATTTCTAACTCAGAGTCCTTGTCAAAAATATTCTCAAAAGTCTTGCTTTTCGTCAGAGTAGAAACTGATAGAGGAGTAACAAATTCTTTACCACTTTTAGTTAGTATAGTTTTAACTTCACTGCCATTTTTTTTTAGCAATCTTATTAAATCTAAAGACTTATAGGCCGCTATACCACCACCAATGATTATTAGGATTTTTTTATTTTTTACATTCATATGTAATTAAAATACTAATAGAAAGACAATTACAACACCAAAAAAACTAATAACTATATTATTTCTAAAGTTTTTAATCTTCATTTGTTCTAATTCTAAATTTTTATTTGTTCCAATAGCTAAATTTAAATTTCCATCAGCCATTAACTTTAGAGCATAATCAGCTCTATCCATTAACTCTGGAAGATCCGGTATTCTTTTTAGAATTTCAGATGAAGTATTAATCGCTTTATCGATAGTAGATTTTGGACTTTTAACATTTTTTAGCCAATCTTCTAGAACAGGTCTAGACACCTCCCAAATATTCGTTTCGGGATATAATCTTCTTGCAACTCCTTCAACTACAACCATTGTTTTTTGTAATAAAAGAAGTGGGGGCTGAGTAGGCATATTAAACTTTTCTGTGATTTCAAATAATTGAGCCAATAAATTTCCACCAGAGATGTCTTTGATAGATTGTCCAAATATAGGTTCTCCAACAGACCTTAAGGCTTGGGCAAATTCATCTTTCGAAGCACCCTTAGGCACTAGACCAGCTTGAAAATGGACTTCAGCAACTTTGACGTAATCTCTTTTAATAAAACCATATAAAATTTCAGCTAAAAATTTTCTATTATTTTTATCTAATCGTCCCATAATACCAAAGTCTACTGGAATTATGTTTCCTTTCTGATCAACAAATAAATTTCCTTGATGCATATCACCATGAAAAAAACCATCTCTTACTGCTTGCGTTAAAAATAATTGTATCAGGTTTTCTGCTAGTTTCTTAAGATCTACTCCTAAATCATTAATTTTTTGTATTTCACGTATAGAAACACCATCGACTTTGTCTAAGGTTAATATTTTTTTTGTTGTATAATTCCAATAAATTTTTGGTACGACAAATCCCTGATCATTTTTAGTATTTTCGTAAAGTTCATTAGCTGCGGCAGCCTCAAATCTTAAATCCATTTCTATATTAGTTATTTCTCTCAACAAATGGACAACTTCAACTAATTTTAGTCTCTTAGTTTTTGGAATAGTATTTTCCACTATATAAGCAAACAACATTAAAGCATCTAATTCCTCATTAAATAATTTTTCTATGTCTGGTCTTAATATTTTGATTGCAACTTGTTTTGCTTGCTCTTCATGCTTAATTTTTGCTAAATGTACTTGAGCTATAGATGCTGCTGCTATAGGCTCACTCAATTCCTGAATATGTTTGAAAAATTTCTCTCCAATTTCCTTTTTTATTATTTTTTTTGCATCGTGCTGATCAAAAGCAGGGACTTTATCTTGCAATTTTTCAAGAGATTTTGAGAGTTCATCGCCAATAATATCTGGCCTTGTAGCTAGAAATTGACCTAATTTTATAAAAGTCGTTCCCATTCCTTGAAGAGCGGTACAAAGCTTCTCACCCGGAGATTTATTATTATCCTGAAGATTTGAATTTGCACCAATCGAAATAAAATTAAAAAATAAATTAATAATTACTGGTAATTGATGTATCTCATTTATTGTGGATACTGCTCCAGAGGTAGAAAATTTTCTTGCTATTTGGAACAATTTAAAAACTCTTTTTAACATTTAAACTTTCCAACCTGAGTGAATTGCTGATATTCCATTAGAAACATTTCTAAATTCTACATTCGAAAAACCGGTATCCAAAATTAATTTAGCTAATTGTTCTTGATTATAAAACTTCTCAATACTTTCAATCAAATATTTATAAGGTTTATCTGAGCCAACTATTAATTTACCAATGAGTGGTATAGTTTTTGAATACTGTTTGTAAAGATAACCTAACAACTCATTATCAATTTTCGAAAATTCTAGGCACATAAAACGTCCACCCGGCTTTAATATCCTAAAAGCTTCTTTTAAAACGGTATTAATATCTGAAACATTTCTTATCCCGTAGCTTATAGAATAATAGTCGAAAGTATTATCTTTAATTGGAATTTTTTCAGCCGAAGCGTTTATCCATTTAATATTTTCATATTTTTTCAACTTTTTTTTACCTTGATTTAACATTTGAGTATTAGGTTCAACACATGTGACTTGTCCTGAATTTTTAGTTTCATCTAAAAAAAGTTTTGCAATATCTCCAGTTCCTGAAGCAACATCAATTAGTTTGGTTTCTGGCTGAGGATTCATCCAATTAATAAATTTTTCTTTCCAAGATCTGTGTATTCCTAGTGACATTATATCATTCATTAAATCATATTTTTTATGAACCTCTGAAAATACAGAATTGACTAATTTATTTTTTTCTTGAATAGTGCTTTTCATATTAGAATTATATGCCAGAATTACCAGAAGTTGAAGTTGTTAAAAGGTCCTTAGAGAGGAATATACTAAATTTAGTTATCAAAAAAGTAAAAATCAACGATACCAATCTTAGATATAAAGTAGATAAAATTGGATTATCAAAATTAATAGGAAAAAAAATCACAAAAGTCAGAAGAAGATCAAAATTTTTAATTTTTGAAATTGGAAAGACTTACCGAATGTTAGTACATCTTGGAATGACAGGTAAATTTTTCTTTATTGATAAAAATGACAATAAATTTAAAACAAGCTTCTATTATTTCTTAAATTATAAAAAAGATCAAAAACACGATCGAGTAATATTTATTTTAAATAAAAAACAAAAATTAATTTATAATGATGTAAGAAAATTCGGTTTTATAAAGATATACAGTTCGAGTTTAATAACAAAATCACAACATCTTATGCATTTAGGACCCGAACCTCTGGAAAAAAATTGGAATTTTTTGTATCTTAAAAAATATATAATTGGAAAAAAAAGATTAATTAAGAATATTCTTATGGATCAAAAATGTGTTTCTGGTTTAGGCAACATATATGTAAACGAAATTCTGTTCCTTTCCGAGGTAAAGCCATTTCGTAAAGCAACAAAACTCAAGAATTTTGAAATAGAAAAAATTATTAAATTTTCGAAGAAAATTTTAAAAAATTCAATAAAACTTGGTGGTTCAACAATAAAAGATTTTTCTAGTGAAAATGGAAAAAAGGGGTTCTTTCAGCAATATTTTAAGGTTTATGGTAGGGAAAATCAAAAATGTTCTAATGCAGATTGCAACTTAACTATAAAAAGGATGGTCATATCAAACCGGGCAACATTTTTCTGTAAAAAATGTCAAAAATAATAAAGTTGACCGAAATAATTCGGGCATATATACAATCCTAAAAAATGCCAAACACAAAATCAGCTGTCAGAAGAGTAAGAAGAGTTATCAAGCAAACAAAAGTTAACAGAATTAGAAAGAGCAAATTTAAAAATGCTATAAAACACATGGAAAGTTTGATCAAATCAAAAGAAAAAGAAAAAGCGAAAAAATACTTTCCAAAATTTCAATCAATTCTAATGCAGGTTGCTAAAACAGGAATAATAAATAAAAAAACTGTTTCGAGAAAAATCTCTAGATTATCTAAAAAAATTAATTCAAAATAAACAAGTTGTAGTTGATTAAAATTAAATATTAAATCTATATTTAGTACAGGGAATCCAAATATGGTATTTAAAATATTTAAAACATTTTTTAAAATATTCTATTTTGACGATAATCTTACAACCAAATTTCATTTTTATTTTTAATTACAACCTCTACATAGTTGCAAAAAATTTTTAAAAAGAGTTTAAAGGAATTTCTTTTTAAAAATCAACATGGAAAAAAATAATATTAAAAAAAATAATGTCTACATTTCTGAGGAAGAAAAAACTTTAGTATGGGAAGATATACAGGTTTCATTTAAAAAAACATTTGGAAATGAAGTCTATAATAGTTGGCTTCAAAAAATATCTTTAATCAAAGAATATAATGATTATTTAATTCTTGGAGTTCCCACTAGGTTTTTTAGAGATTGGATTGTCTCTCGTTACTTAGATAAAATTTTAGAACAAGTTAAAGAATTCAAATTAAGTCTAAATAGAATTGAATTTAAAATTATTGAAGAAACAAAACATAGTCAAGAATTTATTAAAATCAACGAACTAAATAAAGTAACAGAAATTAAAGACTCAATACTAAATTACAATAGATTAAATCCTAATCTAAATTTTGATAATTTTATTCAGGGAAAAAGTAATGATATTGCTTTATCATATTCCAGGAAAGTTTGTGAGCAGATCTCAAGATACAATCCGCTTTATATTTGTGGAGGTGTGGGCCTTGGAAAAACGCATTTACTTAATGCTATAGGTTTATCATTACAACATGAGAATAATGTAATGTTTATATCTGCTGAAAGATTTATGTATCATTTCATAAAGTCGATAAAGAAGAACGATATGGTAAATTTTAAGGATTTTTTTAGAAAATCCTCGGTTTTTATTATTGATGATATACAGTTCATAAGTGGTAAAGAGAGCTTACAAGAGGAGTTTTTTCATACATTTGATAGTTTAATGGATAAGGGTTCACAGATAATTATATCATCTGACAGGTCTCCTATGAAGTTAGACAAAGTTCAAGATAGAATAAAATCAAGATTATCAGGTGGCTTAGTAGTTGATATAGAATCTCCAGACCTTGAACTAAAATCAAAAATAATAAAGAAAAAAATAGAGGAAATTGAAAATCAGTTTAAAGAAAACATAAATTTAAATGATGATGTGATTAATTTTATAGCAAATGAGACTAAAACAAATATAAGAGAGTTAATTGGAGTTTTAAATAGAGTAATTGCATTTAGCAGAGTTCATAATAAAATTTTAAATATTAGTGATTGCAAAACAATTCTTCGAGATGTCTTTAATCAGATAAGAGTTATTACGGTGGACAAAATACAAAATGTTGTATCAAATTATTTTAATATTCCTCTTAGTGATATGCTTTCACAAAGAAGATCTAGACCTTTAGCTAGACCTAGGCAAATTGCGATGTATTTAGCAAAAAAAATGACCTCAAGATCTCTCCCAGAAATAGGAAGAAGATTTGCCAATAGAGACCATACAACTGTTATTCATGCAGTAAAGACAATCTCACGTTTAGCTGATCAGGACGATGAAATGAAAAAAAATATTAATCAGATACAAAGCTTGTTACTTGAACAACAATAAATGCAATTTGTACTCAAAAGAGACATATTATTAAAATCTTTAAATTTCGTTCAGGGTATTGTTGAAAAAAAAAATACATTGCCTATTCTTTCGAATGTGCTTCTACAATTAAAGAATAAAAAATTATCTATAGTAGCGACTGATTTAGATATAATATTTTACGATGAAATTGAAGATGTAAAGATTATTAACGAGGGTAGTACTACAACTTCTGCATCAATTCTTTACGATATACTAAGAAAAATTTCATCGAACTCTGAGCTAAGTTTTGAATTAAAATCGGAAAATAAATTAAGTCTAAAAAGTGATAATGCGGATTTTAATCTTTTATGCTTACCCACTGACAATTTTCCAACTTTTGCTGATGAATTTGAAGGTCAGGAGATAAATATTAATAGCAATAGGTTTTTAAAACTCTTAAATAAAACAAAAATATCTATATCTAATGACGATACAAGACATTACTTAAATGGGGTTTATATACATTTAACAGAAACTAAGGGAAGAAATTTTCTTACTGGAGTGGCCACTGATAGTCACAGGTTATCATCAAGTAGTTTAGAAATAGAAAATATTAATAACTTTTCATCACTAATTTTACCAAGAAAAACAGTGTATCAGCTTTGTTCAATATTATCAGAAAATTCAAATTCCATCACGATGCAAATTAGTGAAAATAAAATTAAATTTTCAATTGGTAATATGAAATTAATTTCTAAAGTAATCGATGGCAAGTTCCCTGATTATAGAAAAGTTGTACCAACAAATAACGAAAAAACACTTATTGTATCATCCAAAGACTTTATAAGTTCTATTGAAAGAGTTGCTAGTGTTTCGATCGATAGAAAAGAAGGTGTAAAACTTTTAATTAACAAAGATAATGTTCAGCTTTCTGTAAATAGCGCAAATTCGGGAGATGGAAATGAGAAAATTAAAGCAGAATTTAACTCAGAAAATTTAAATATAAGTTTTAACTCAAAATATTTAATTGATATAGCGTCAGAGGTAGAAGATAAAAATTTAAAAATTAATTTAAAAGATGCAGTTTCACCAGTGCTAATAGAAGATGTTTCGGACAAAAATAGTTATTACGTAATTATGCCAATGAAAATCTAATTTTGTCGCATTTTAGAATTTTTTTTATTTTTTGCCTTAAAACCCTTGATATTTAATCATTCTAGGACATCGCAGCTTATGGTCGTTTTATATTATTTTTAAAAAATGATATATTTATTTATTCAAAAAAATAATAATGCCAAAAAATTCTGAATTAAAAAATAACCGGTCTTATGGAGCGGACGCAATT
Organism: uncultured Pelagibacteraceae bacterium; assembly: GCA_902618555.1. Lineage (GTDB taxonomy): Bacteria > Pseudomonadota > Alphaproteobacteria > Pelagibacterales > Pelagibacteraceae > Pelagilacustribacter. Next base: position 1,611 of record CACNAY010000010.1, on the reverse strand, counting down.
AAAGTTCTTAAAGGTTTAGACGCTGTAAGAAAAAGACCTGGAATGTACATTGGTGATACAGATGATGGATCTGGTTTACATCATATGGTATTCGAAGTAATAGACAATTCGATTGATGAAGCTCTAGCTGGTTACTGTAAAAATATTAATGTTTCAATAAATGCTGATAATACTGTAACCATCGAAGATGATGGAAGGGGTATTCCTGTAGATATTCATAAAGGAGAAAAAATATCTGCTGCAGAAGTGATAATGACTCAGTTACATGCGGGAGGAAAGTTTGATCATGATTCTTATAAAGTTTCAGGCGGGTTACACGGAGTTGGTGTCTCAGTAGTCAACGCATTGTCCGAAGAGTTAGAATTGAAGATTTACCGAGAAGGAAAAGAGTATGAAATTACATTTAAAGATGGAAATTCAATAAAACCATTAAAACAAGTTGGAAAAACAAAAAAAAATGGTACAAAAATTACTTTTTTACCCTCTAAAGAAGTATTTTCATCAATAAAATTTAGCGCAAATATATTAGAAAAAAGAATTAGAGAACTTGCTTTTTTGAATAAAGGAATATCAATAAATTTGATCGATAATACTTCAAAAAAAGCTAAAGAATACAATCATAAATATGAAGGTGGTATCACAGAATTTGTAAAACATATAAATAATAAAAAGCCAATTTTTGTAAATAAAAATGAAAAAGAAGTTTTCAAAAAACCAATTTATGTTACAGCTACAAAGAACAATGTTATAGTTGAGTGCTCATTTGAATGGAATGCTGGTTATTCTGAGGAAGTTTTACCTTTCACGAACAATATTCCTCAGAAAGATGGTGGAACTCACTTGCTCGGATTTAGGAGCGCTTTAACAAGAGTAATCAATAAATATTCAAATGATAGAAGTGGTAATAAAAAAAATAAAATAAATTTATCTGGTGAAGATATAAAAGAGGGTTTAACCGCAGTTCTCTCAATTAAAATGCCAGATCCAAAATTTTCATCGCAAACGAAAGATAAATTAGTTTCATCGGAGATAAGAAATATTGTAGAAAATATTATTGGGGAGAAAGTTTCGACTTGGTTTGATCAAAATCCATCTGTATCAAAAATAGTTCTTGAAAAAATTACTCAAGCTGCAATGGCAAGAGATGTTGCAAGAAAGGCTAGAGACAGTGTAAGACGTAAGGGAACTTTTGAACTTTCAGGGTTGCCTGGCAAGTTAGCAGATTGTCAGATACAAAAAAGAGACGGGACAGAATTATTTATCGTCGAGGGAGACTCAGCAGGTGGCTCAGCAAAACAAGGTAGAGTTAGAGAGTTCCAAGCTGTACTTCCATTAAGGGGAAAAATTTTAAACACTTTTATCAATGGAAAGAAAAATGGAGAAGACCAATCAACAAAAGCACTTTCAAAGATGATGTCTTCAAGTGAAATAGTAACTTTGATTAATGCTTTGGGAACTGGATCAAAAGATTTTAATTTAGAAAATTTAAGATACGATAAAATTGTCATTATGACAGATGCTGATGTAGACGGTTCTCACATAAGAACTTTACTATTAACTTTTTTTAACAATTATCCATTTAATCAATTAATTGAAAATGGTCACATTTAT
>CACNAY010000009.1 GCA_902618555.1 uncultured Pelagibacteraceae bacterium | reverse complement strand
TATATTTGCATATTCCCCAAGCCAAAACATTGCATACATCATTCCTGAGTATTCGGTCTGATAACCGGCTACTAATTCAGCCTCAGCCTCAGGCAAATCAAAAGGGGGTCTATTTGTTTCAGCAAGGGCAGAAATAAAAAAAATTACAAACATTGGAAACAGAGGGATTATGTACCATAGCTCTCTTTGAGCGACGACGATATCATTTAGATTTAATGATCCAACACACAAAAGGACATTAATAATTATTATTCCAATTGAAACTTCATACGAGACCATTTGTGCAGCAGATCTTATTGCTCCAAGGAAAGGGTATTTTGAATTTGATGCCCATCCTCCCATTATAATCCCATAAACACCGAGAGACGAAACCGCAAATAAATATAAAATACCAACATTAATATCTGCTAAGACTAAATCTGCACTCAATGGTATCACGGCCCATGCAACTAAGGCTAAAGTCATTGTAACTATAGGAGCAAGAATAAAAACTACTTTGTTAGCACTAGCAGGGATAATAATTTCTTTAAAAATATATTTTAATGCATCAGCAAGAGTTTGGAAAAGTCCGAAAGGACCAACAACATTAGGACCTCTTCTTTTTTGCACGAGGCCCCATACTCTTCGATCAAGCCATACTATCATAGCTACTGAAACTAAAATAGGAATAAGAACAAATAGAATTTTATAAATTTCTTGACCTAGGATTAGAAGATATTCAATCATATATTGTTAGTGCCATTTTTTTTTGAATTTCGTATGATTTGACGACATTCACTCATTGTCTTTGAAGCTCTAGAAATTGCATTTGTATAAAAATAATCTAACTCTTTAATGTTTATATCTTCACTGATGAAACTCGATGAATTATTCTTAATATCTATATCTTTATAACTTGGAAGTGCATTTAATTTTGTAAAATTTGGGATTAATTTCAAAACTTCTGATCTCAATGAGTCAAAAGTTGGTAGTTTCTCTTTATTTCCTAATTTTTTCAAAATTAAATTAAATATTTTCCAATCCTCATATGCTTCACCTATTGGGTAAGATGCTTTTTTACACTCTTGAACTCTTCCTTCTAAATTTTCATATAGACCATTTTGTTCAGTATAGGCGGCGCTTGGAAGAACTATATCTGCTATTTCTGCTCCCCTATCGCCATGACTACCTTGATAAATAATAAATTCATTATTTTTTTTTATCTCTAAATTGTCAGATCCTAAAAGATATAATATTTTTAATTTATTATTATTTAGTTTTTCAAAGAAAGAATCTTTTTCTTCATCTTTTTTTGATAAAATATCTAGATCTATTAAACCAACAGTTGATGCATTTTGTGGTAAAAAATTAAGTGCATTCCAATCTTTACTGATAAAATTATTATTCTTTAAGAAACTCTTAATACCTTCAAATATATATTTAGCGCTGTCAAGTTCCAGAGCGGACTCACCAATTATAATAATTGGTTTTTTCGAAGATAAGAGTTTTCCTGAAAATTCTGAATTTTTGTCTAATATCTTCTTAACATCGTCAGTCTTGCTACCTAGTATAGTATATTTGTATGTAAGATCTCCTGGATCTCCAATGGAAAAAATTGGCACATTTTTTTGTGCGAATACTTTTCTTATCCTTGCGTTTACCATAGTAGCTTCATGTCTAGGATTTGTGCCTATTAAAAGTATCAGATCAGACTCTTCTATACCTTTTATCGAGGAATTAAATATGTAATTTCTCTTATCAGAAGAATTTATATAAAATTTTCTCTCTCTAAACTCTAGATTTTTACTTTTTAGATAAGAGAAAAATTTTTTAAAACTTAAAGCATTTTCCAGATTAACCATGTCTCCAATGTGTCCACCAATTTCACTTGGGTCTACCTCTTTTATTTTTTTAATCAAAATAGAAATAGCTTCATCCCAAGAAGATTTTTGAAGTTTATTATCCTTTTTTACGTAGGGTGTATCTAACCTTTGCTTGAGTAAACCATCACATGAATATCTTGTCTTATCTGAAATCCATTCTTCATTAATTTCATTGTTAAGTCTTGGCAATATTCTTTTTACTTCCCAATTATAAGTATCGACTCTTATATTTGAACCTACTGCATCCATTACATCTACACTTTCAGTCTTTTTTAATTCCCATGGCCTAGCTTCAAACGCGTATGGTTTTGATGTTAGTGCTCCCACAGGACATAAATCTATTACATTAGCTGAAAGCTCTGACTCCATCGCTTTTTCTAAATATGTTGTAATTTCCATATTTTCACCTCGCCCAATTGCTCCAATCTCGGGAACACCAGCGACCTCTGTGGCAAATCTAACGCATCTTGTGCAATGAATGCATCTAGTCATTTGAGTTTTTATCAATGGTCCCATATATTTTTCTTTTACTTGTCTTTTGTTTTCAATAAATCTTGATTTATCTACTCCGTAATACATTGATTGATCTTGTAGATCACATTCACCACCTTGATCACAAACTGGACAATCTAAGGGGTGATTAGCAAGAAGAAATTCCATTACACCCTTTCTAGCTTTTTCAACAAGGCCTGTATTAGTTTTAATTTTCATCCCTTCAGCTGCTGGCATTGCACATGATGCAATAGGTTTAGCTGACTTTTCCATTTCAACAAGGCACATTCTACAATTTCCAGCTATAGATAATTTCTCGTGGTAACAAAATCTTGGTATTTCAGCGTCCGCAAGCTCACAGGCTTGAAGTACGGTCATGCCTTTTTCAAACTCTATCTCTTTTCCATTAATAGTGATCTTAGGCATTCTTATTCTCCAAAAGATGTTGATCTACTAAATAAGGATTATTTGTTTTCTTTTTAATTAAAGGCTCTTCTCTACAACGACTTTCAATTTCTTTTCTAAAATGTCTAAGTAAACCTTGAACAGGCCAAGCAGAGCCTTCACCAAATGCACAAATTGTATGACCCTCTATTTGTTTTGTCACATCAGAAAGTAATTCGATGTCACTAAATGTAGCTTTTCTTTTTTCTACTCTATTTAGAATTCTCCACATCCATCCTGCTCCTTCTCGGCATGGAGTGCATTGACCGCAACTTTCGTGCTTGTAAAATCTTGCTATCCTTGCCATGCATGAAATTATGTCTTGATCTTTGTTTATTACAATAATTCCAGCTGTACCTAATCCGCTCTTATTTTCTATTAAAGAGTCAAAATCCATAGTAATTGTATCGCAAATATTTTTTGACAATAATGGCATTGAAGATCCACCTGGAATGACGGCTTGAAGATTTTCCCACCCTCCAATAACACCTCCAGCATGCTTTTCAATTAACTCTTTAAGAGGGATACCCATCTCCTCTTCTACATTACAAGGAGAGTTTACATTACCAGATATGCAAAATATTTTTGTTCCAGTATTTTTTGGTTTCCCAATCGATGCAAACCACTTACCACCTCTTCTTAAAATTGTTGGAACAACTGCAATAGTTTCAACATTATTTACAATTGTTGGACAACCGTACAAACCTACTAAAGCAGGGAAAGGAGGTTTTAATCGTGGTTGTCCTTTATTTCCTTCTATACTTTCTAACAAAGCTGTTTCTTCACCGCATATATATGCTCCAGCTCCGTAATGTATGTGAATATCAAAATCCCAACCTGATCCACATGCATTTTTACCAATAAAATTATTTTTATAAGCTTGATTAATAGCCTCTTGTAATCTTTTGCCCTCGTTAAAGTATTCACCTCTAATATAAATGTAACAAATGTGAGCATTAACAGCGAAACCAGCTATTAAACACCCTTCAATTAGTTTCTGGGGTTCAAATCTTAGAATGTCTCTATCTTTACACGTACCTGGTTCAGACTCATCCGCATTGATCACAAGGTAATGTGGCCTAGAACCTAATTCTTTGGGAGCAAATGACCATTTAAGTCCAGTTGAAAATCCAGCCCCACCTCTTCCTCTTAGTTCCGATGTTTTAACCTCATTAATTATCCAATCTCTTCCCTTGGAAATGATTTTTTTTGTATCTTTCCAATCATTTCTTTTGATTGCATTCTCTATTTCCCAACCAAATTCGTTATAGAGATTTTTAAAAATTTTATCTTCTTTTTTAAGCATGTTTTTCTCCGTTACTAGCCTTATTTTTTTCTGGGGAAGTATTTGAACGTCCTCTATATGAACCGGGCTTTAAAGGTTTATCCTTAATTATAGAGTCAAAAATTTCTTTGACACTCTTTTCATCAAGATCCTCGTAGTAATCATCATTGATTTGTATCATTGGAGCACTTACGCAAGCTCCTAAACATTCTACTTCCATCCAAGAACAATTTCCTAGCTCAGATATTACGTTTTCTTTAGAAGAAATTTTTTCTTTACAAAGTTTAACTATTTTATCTGCTCCTCGAATTAAGCACGGTGTTGTTGTACATACTTGTATGAAATGCTTACCTACAGGAGCTAGATTATACATCGAATAAAAAGTCGCAACTTCATAAACAGCTATATAAGGCATAGATAAAAAATTAGCTATATATTTCATAGCTGCTAAAGGTATCCAGTTGTCATTTTGTTTTTGAGCTAAATAAAGAAATGGCATCACAGCACTTTTTTTATTTTTTTCAGGATATTTTTTAAGTATATCTTCTGCTTTTTTTAAATTTTCAGCTGAAAATTTAAATTCTTTAGGTTGTTCATTGTGTACCTTTTTTAGACTCATCGATCAACCTCACCAAAAACTATGTCTAGTGATCCTAATACTGCTGGAACATCTGCCAACATGTGACCTCTAATTAAATAATCCATCGCTTGAAGATGTGAAAAGCCCGGAGCTCTTATTTTACATCTGTATGGTTTATTGCTTCCATCAGATATTAAATAAACTCCAAATTCACCTTTTGGCGCTTCTACAGCTGTGTAAACATCGCCTTTAGGAACTCTGTAACCTTCAGTAAATAGCTTGAAATGATGAATTAATGCTTCCATCGATTGTTTCAAATCATCTCTTTTCGGCGGGGATATTTTTCCATCAATTGATTTAATTGGTCCTTTTGGAAGTTTTTCTATACATTGTAAAATTATCTTTACACTCTCTCTCATTTCCTCAATTCTACAAAGATAACGATCATAACAATCACCATTTTTTCCAACAGGTATTTTGAAATCTAAATCTTTATATATTTCGTAAGGTTGGGATCGTCTTAAATCCCATGGTATTCCAGATCCTCTTAGCATTACACCTGAAAAACTATGATCTAAGGCTTCTTTCTTTGAAACTATTCCTATTTCAACATTACGTTGTTTAAAAATTCGATTGTCAGTGAGTAAACTTTCAAGATCATCAATGATTTTTGGGAACGATTTACAAAACTTTTCTATATCATCTACTAATTTTAAAGGTATATCTTGATGAACTCCTCCAGTTCTAAAGTAATTAGCGTGCAATCTGGAACCAGAGGCTCTCTCATAAAAGGTCATTAAGGTTTCACGTTCTTCAAAACCCCATAAGGAGGGTGTCAAAGCGCCGACATCTAGTGCTTGCGTTGTAACATTAAGTATATGACTTAAAATTCTTCCGATTTCGCAAAAAATTACTCTAATATATTTTGCTCTAATAGGGACCTCTATATTAAGTAATTTTTCCGCTGCTAAAGCAAAGGCATGCTCTTGATTCATTGGTGCAACGTAATCTAATCGATCAAAATAAGGTAATGCTTGAGTATAAGTTTTTTGTTCTATCAATTTTTCAGTTCCTCTATGTAGTAAACCTATATGTGGGTCAGCTTTTTCTACAACTTCACCGTCTAATTCTAATATTAGTCTTAAAACACCATGTGCAGCTGGATGTTGTGGTCCAAAGTTTAAATTTAATGATTTAGTTTTTTTTACCATCTTTTTCTAGATTTTTAATTTCCTTAAAATAATTTGTACCCTCCCAAGGGCTTTCAAAATCAAAATTTCTGTAGTTTTGCTCGAGTTTTACTGGCTCGTATATAACCCTCTTTTCTTTTTCACTGTACCTAACTTCATTAAAACCTGTGATGGGAAAATCTTTTCTTAGTGGATGCCCTTTAAAACCATAATCTGTCAAAATTCTTCTTAAATCAGGATGATTTTTAAATTTTATCCCATACATGTCAAATACTTCTCTTTCCATCCAATTAGCTGAAGGAAAAATTTTAGTCAAAGAGTTGATAGTTTGATCAGATTTAAATTTAATTAATAGTTTGATTCTATTATTATTTTGATGAGATAAAAAAAGATATATTAAATTAAATCTTCTATCCTCGTCTGGGTAATCTACCCCTGCAATATCTATTAGTTGTCTAAATTTACAATTATCATTTGTTTTTAAAAATTGAACAATTTCAATTAAATTTTTTTCATCAATTTCTATCATCAGTTCATTATTTTCAATGTGAGAGTGTTTCACTTTGCTAGAAAGTTGAGAATTAATTAATTTTTCTAATTTACTCAAATTTTTTTCCGTCATTTTATCTTGAAGAATTTCCCTCTCTTCTAATTTTTTTTTGAAGACGTAATATTCCGTACAAGAGCGCCTCAGCTGACGGAGGACAACCTGGAATATAAATATCTACTGGAACTATTTTATCGCATCCTCTAACAACAGAGTACGAGTAGTGATAATAACCTCCGCCGTTTGCGCAACTTCCCATCGAAACGACATATCTTGGTTCTGGCATTTGATCATAAACTTTTCTGAGAGCTGGTGCCATTTTATTAGTTAGCGTGCCGGCAACTATCATAACATCTGATTGTCTAGGGGAAGCTCGTGGTGCTGCTCCAAATCTTTCTAAGTCGTATCTTGGCATAGATGTTTGCATCATTTCCACAGCACAACATGCTAAACCGAAAGTCATCCAGTGTAATGAGCCTGTTCTAGCCCAATTTATTAAATTATCCGATGAAGTTGTAATGAAACCTTTTTCTGCAAAATCCTTTGCTAACTCTTTGAATTCTTCTGGAATTTTATTTTGTTTTTCTGGAGTTAAATTAAATTTTATTCCCATTCCAAAGCTCCTTTTTTCCACTCATAAATAAATCCAACAGTTAAAATTGCTAAAAAAGTCATCATTGACCAAAAACCTAAAGCCCCTAAATTGCCTAAAGAAATTGCCCAAGGAAAAAGAAATGCTATTTCTAAATCGAATATTATAAAAAGTATCGCTACTAAGTAGAATCTTACGTCAAATTCCATTCTCGAGTCGTCGAACGCCTCAAATCCACATTCATAAGCCGATAGTTTTTCTGGATCTGGGTTTGAGGGAGAAGCTAGAAAATTAGCTAAAATAAAACCTACGCTTAAAAATATAGATATAAAAAGAAATATTATTATTGATAGATAATCTGATAAAAAGTTGTAAATCATATTTTTAATATCTACCTTAATACCGTAGCTTAAGGATTCTTATATTAATGAACAATATTTATAGCATTTATCAATAAAGAGTACAGGACAGAAAGAAGCATTTTTGTTGATTAAAAAATGTTGTTTTTAAACTTTTTAGATGAAAATCATTATCAATTAGTGGCGGGAGTGACGGGACTCGAACCCGCGACCTCCTGCGTGACAGGCAGGCGCTCTAACCAAACTGAGCTACACCCCCTTATTTAATGGTGGGCGGTAAAGGACTCGAACCTATGACCCTCTCGGTGTAAACGAGATGCTCTACCAACTGAGCTAACCGCCCATATTAAATAAAATCGAGATATACAATAAAAATTTTATAAAGTAAAAAAGTATTTAAAATATAGTGTAATTTATATAAATAGCAGTATTATTGAATTTGTATGATTTTAACTTGTAATTCATGCGGCAAAAAATTTGTTGTTCCTGATAACGCGATAACCGTGTCTGGAAGAATGGTTCAATGTGGCTCATGTGGAAATAAATGGAAACAATTCCCTTTAGGAGAAGCTAAAAAAACTCAATCAATCTCTCGTATCCAAAAAGTAGTCTCAAAACCTCAGCCGGCTAAACTAAAAACACAAAAAGCAAAAAAGGTAAAAAAAATTTCTACAAGGAAACCAAGAGAAATCAGCTTATACTCACCAGAATATTTAGCAAAAAAGCATGGTATAAAAATTAATGACTCAAATATTAAAAGTAATAATTCAAAAATTAAGATATCTAATGTTTCTTTTGGCTTCTATAACTCGCTAATTTTATTTATTTTTTTATTCATCTTTTTAACTAGATTGCTATATTTTGCAAAAGATTTCATAGTAGTTAAGCTGCCATTATCAGAATTTTATCTAAATTATTTTTTTGAGAGTGTAAGAAATGTTTTTGAAATAGTAAGAGATTTATTAATTATTTACTAACTTCTAAATCTTTTATATTAATAAAATTATCTGAAAGATTTTCATTATTTTTTATTATATCCTCAAAAAAATTCCAAGCTAAAACGATTAAATAATTATTTTTATCTTTAATTTTTGATTTAGGTTTAATTGGTATCTTGACTCCCGGGACAAATTTGCCTTGCTTAAGATGATTATCTTCTACTATAAAGTCTATTTCATTAGTGATTCCATAAAAATTTAAAGCTGTTGTTGCTTTTGCTGGAGCCCCGTAAGCAATAATCTTTTTGTTTTTAGATTTAAGTTTTTTAATATTTTGAATTACATTCTCTCTGATTTTGTATACCTTTTTACCAAATTCTTTGTAAGTTTTATATTTTTTTATGCCATAATTTTCCTCTTCTTTAAGCATTAAGTGAACACTTTTTTCGATTTTTATCTTTTTATTTTTACTTACGTAAATTCTTAAAGAACCCCCGTGAGTATTAACTTTTTCAGATTTATAAATTTTTGCATTGAATTGTTTAAAAAAGTTTACTAAGGAAGTTAAGGACCAATAATTATAATGTTCATGGTAAATGTTATCAAATGTTAGATCTTTTAAAGTATTCATCAAATACTGAACTTCTATTATGATTGTTCCGTTTTTTGATAAAAGATATATCATACATTCCGCCATTTCTTTTAATTTGTCAGAATGAGCAAAAACATTAGATGCTAAAATCAAATTTGCGTTTTTTTTAATTTTTTTTAGATTCTTTTTCTCAAGAAACATATTTAATGTTTTTATCTTTTTTTTATTTGCAAGTTTTGCTAAATTCTTAGCAGGTTCAATACCAATTACTTTTTTAAAACCCATATCTAAAAATGGTTTTAGTGCTATACCGTCATTACTTCCAATATCAATTATATATGAGTTTTTTTTATTTAATTTTAAGTCTCTGCAATATTTTTTTGCAGAATTAATAAAGTGCTTTCTAAAAATTTTTGAAGTAGATGAGGTATATAGATAATTAGCAAACATTTTTTTTGGATCTACAGCAACAGATAATTGACAGTTATGACAAATTTCACAATAATTTACCTCGAGCGGATATAGTTCGCATTTTTCAGTCAATTTTTTTAATAAATTGTTAGCTAAGGGTTGATATCCTAAAGAGACAACTCTTTTTAAGTTTTTATTTCCGCAAGACCTGCATTCGAATTTATAATTTTTTAATAAGAGATTTTTTTCATTTTCATCTACAAAATTATGTTTTATCGTATGGGTAATTCCATAATTTTCGTGATCTCTTTCACCTCTAACAAGATTTAAAAATGTTGAGTCTTTTGAAAAAACCATTGTATGAGCTACATTTGGTTTAATTATAGAAAGTTGGCCTTCATTAACTACTTGCGTGACTTTTGGGGATTTAGGATTAATAATATCTTGAAAAACTTCTATTATTTGGCCTTTTGTAAATAAACATTTTTGCTCTTGTTGAGGATGATAATGATTTGCTCTGATTGTTCCTTTTTTTGAGTCTATGAGTCCAATTAAATTTATTGGCTCAGGTAGTTCATGGTTACTTATTGTCCCACGCTTGTCTTTAAAAATATTTTTTCCGTCTCTTACATGTTCTAAATCCTTGGTTATTTCATGTTCAGACCATTTTTGGATCATCTCTTTTATATTTTGATCAAGATTATATAAAAATTCAAATCCAGTATTCATTAGTTTTTTATTTGATAGAGAAAATCCTAAATTCGGAACTTCATCGTTTGTTTCTCTTAGTATTACTTTGGGATTATGTTTTTTACAAATTTGAGCAACTTCTTTTACGGTTAATGTCTCTTTTGTTAAATTAAATAGTTCAGAGTTTATTTTATTATTTTCTTCCATAAATTTAAAACATCTAGCAACATCAATTAAAGGAACTAAGCTTTTTACTTGTTGACCGCCTGCAAAAAGTTTTAATATACCGTTCTGTGAAGAAATTTTAGAAAAAAGATTCGGCATAATATCCATACGCATAGTATCTGTGGAATAACCATAAACTGAGCCAAGTCTCAAAATAATATAATTTTTTTTAGAATCTTTTATTTGTTTCTCATTTATTGATTTGGATTTGGAGTAGCTTAAAATTGGTTTAGTACTTTCCTCTTCTTTTATATCTTTTCTTACTTCTCCTATTCCCTCATAAACTACGTGAGTAGATGGAAAAATGATCTTACAATTATTGCTTATTGCATCTAAAATATTTTTTGTCCCCTCTATTGCCACACTCATTATTTTATCATCTTGAGATTTATCTGACTCGCTTTGCGTTCTAGGTACTTTAGTAATTCCCGCTAAGTGGTGGACGACATCTGCATCTTTAAAATTTTTGTTGACCATCTCTTTATCAAGAATATCACCTTGTATGAAATCCATATTCCAATTTCTAATTTGATTCACTCTTTCGGAAATAAACCTATTATCTATCACCAATATCTTATGATTCCAGCTAACTCCTGAATAAAGCTTACAAAGCTCCGTTCCAATGTATCCAAGACCACCAGTAATAATAATTTTTTTTTTCATGAAATTTAATAAATATTTACTTATATTATAATTTATTATAACTCAAATAACATGAATATTTATGATTGCTTTATGTATTTTGATGAAGATTTACTATTAGATATAAGGCTCAATCACCTTAACAAATTTGTAGATAAATTCATAATTACAGAAGCTAGTTACACCCACAATGGAAGTAAAAAGAAATTAAACTTTGATATTGATAAGTTTAAAAAGTTTAAAGACAAGATAATTTATATCAAGGTAGATCAAGAGCCTAAAAACATAATCAACCTTGTAGAAGGAGAGAGCAAAGAAAAGAGAGGTGAGAAACTCATTCTAAACGGAATGGCTAGAGATTATTATCAAAGAGAATGCATTCAAAAAGGATTAATAGAAGCTAGAGATAGTGATATTATTTTAATTAGTGACTTAGATGAAATTCCAAACCTTAATAATTTAGACTTTAATAATATTAATAATAATATCATTTTCTTCGAGCAAAAAATTTTTTATTACAAATTGAATTTACATTATGAGAATTTTTCCTGGCATGGAACTAGGGCAGTAAAAAAAAAGAATTTGTTATCACCACAGTGGTTGAGGAATATTAAGGGAAAAAAATATTCTAAATGGAGATTAGACACCTATTTCTCAAGAAAAAAATACTCAAATATAATTTTTTCAAAAAATGGTGGATGGCATTTTACGTGTCTAAGAAAACCCGAGGAACTTGAAAAAAAATTACTAAACTTTGCTCATCATTATGAATTCGAATTAAGCGGACTTAAATTAGAAGATATAAAAAAAATAATTAATGATAAAAGAGTAATTTATGATTATAAAGTTGATCAAAAAGATTTTAAATGGAGTGGCAAATCTACTTTAAAAAAAATAGACTTAAGTCTTCTTCCGGAATATATTTCTAAAAATGAAAAAGTATTTAAAGATTGGCTTGATTAAGTATTGAATAAGTATTAATGAGTACTAAGTTCCTTCTTGTCTTTGTTTTTGTCGGCTATTTGATCTACTTCTACCCATTCTACGCTTTTTAAAGTTTTTGTTAACGCTACTTTTAAAACTTCGTCTACATTCTTAACTGGAATTATTTCCATAGATTCTACAATAGTTTTTGGCACTTCAATTAAATCTTTCTTATTTTCTTGAGGAATTAAAACTTTTTTAATCCCAGCTCTATGCGCAGCCAATAACTTTTCTTTTAATCCACCGATTGGCAAAACTAGACCTCTTAAAGTAATTTCACCCGTCATCGCCACATCTTTATTAACTGGAATTTCAGTTATCGCTGAAATTATTGAGGTAACCATTCCGATGCCTGCTGATGGTCCGTCTTTTGGTGTTGCACCTTCTGGAACATGTATATGAAAATCTTTTTTATCAAATATTGGAGGAATAATTCCATAATCCAAACTTTTCGACCTTATATAAGATTTAGCGGCTTTTACTGACTCTTGCATTACATCGCCTAGTTTTCCAGTTATTTGCATTTTGCCTTTACCTGGCATTACTGCAGACTCAATTTTTAATATTTCACCACCAACCTCTGTCCATGCTAGACCTGTGACAACTCCTATTCTATTTTCTTCCTCTATCTCACCATATTTAAATTTTTCTACACCAAGTAAATCTTTTAAATCTTTTTCATTAACTGAGGTGTTAACTTTTTCTTTATTATCTATTTTCTTAACAAGTTTTCTAGCAATTTTTGAAATTTCTCTTTCTAGATTTCTAACGCCGGACTCTCTTGTATAATTTCTAATAATTTTTCTGTTAATATCCTCATCGATTTTCCATTCATCATTTTTTAACCCATTATACTTACTTTGATTAGGTATAAGATATTTTTGAGAAATGTTTACTTTCTCATCTTCAGTGTAACCTGATAATCTGATTACTTCCATTCTATCAAGAAGAGGTGGTAATATATTTAAAGTGTTAGCAGTTGTAACAAACATTACGTCTGATAAATCATAATCCACCTCTAAATAATGATCGTTAAACTCTTTGTTTTGCTCCGGATCCAATGCTTCTAACAAAGCAGAAGATGGATCACCTCTATAATCATTTCCAACTTTATCAATTTCATCTAATAAAAAAAGCGGGTTGTTTGTTCCAGCTTTTTTCATCATTTGAATAATTTTTCCTGGTAATGATCCAATATAAGTTCTTCTGTGACCTCTTATTTCAGCTTCATCCCTTATTCCTCCTAAAGAAATTCTTATAAATTTTCTATTAGTTGCTTTCGCAATAGATTTACCCAATGATGTTTTTCCGACTCCGGGAGGTCCTACTAGACATAGTATAGGTCCTTTCATCTTTTTAATTCTCTTTTGAACTGCCAAAAATTCGATTATCCTCTCTTTTACTTTTTCAAGTCCATAATGATCTTCATCTAAAATTTTTTGAGCGTTTATTAAATCAGTATTAATTTTTGATTTAACCGACCAAGGTAAATCTGTCATCCAATCGAGATAATTTCTAACTACTGTTGCCTCAGCTGACATCGGGCTCATGGATTTTAATTTTTTTAATTCTGATAAACATTTTTCCTTTGCCAACTTCGGCATTTTTGCGTCTGATATCGCTTTAGAAAGTGAGGAAAGTTCATCTTTTCCTTCATCAATCTCACCTAGTTCTTTTTGGATAGCTTTTAATTGTTCATTTAAATAATACTCTCTTTGAGTTTTCTCCATCTGATTTTTTACTCTTCCTCTGATCTTTTTTTCTACAGATAAAACACTAGTTTCTTTTTCTATTAAAGAATGAATTTTTTCTAATCTTTTTTTTAAGTCTAAAATCTCTAATAATTCTTGTTTTTCAAATATTTGAATATTTAAATTAGATGAAATATGATTAGCTATCTGAATGGGGTCTTTAAGGTTTTTAATATTATTTGCACCATCACTTAAATCTTTTTTACTCAAGACTTGTAGTCTCTCAAACTTTTTTATTAATCCATTTGCTAGTTGATCAAGATCTTTAGTAATATTTTGATCGTTTACAATTTCAGACTCGCAGTTTAAAAAATCTTTTCCTTTTTCTTCAAATTTTAAAATTTTTACTCTTTTTTCACCCTCAACTAAAACTTTAACAGTCCCATCTGGCAATTTTAAAAGTTGTAGCACTTTACTTAAACATCCAAACTGATATAGATCTTGTCCAGATGGATCATCTATTTCAGAATTTTTTTGAGTTACTAAAACAATAGATTTATCTGATTTCATTACTTCCTGTAGAGCTTTGATAGATTTTTCCCTGCCCACAAATAATGGAACTACCATAGAAGGAAAAATGACTATATCTCTTAAAGGTAAAATAGGTTTTAGATAAGATGCTTTCATCTAACGTAATATGGCAATTAATTCAGTAATTTCAAGAAACAAATTAAGTTTACGCTACAGATGTTGATGATTTTGTAGCATATGTGACAATGGGCTCAGATTTGCCTTTAACAGTAGCGCTGTCAACAGTAACTTTAATTACATTTTCCATATCAGGTAAATCGAACATTGTTTTTAAAAGTATATTTTCTAATATAGATCTTAATCCTCTTGCTCCTGTTTTTTTGGAAATAGCTTTTTTTGCTATCTCAAGAATTGCTTCATCTTTAAACTCCAAAACAACTTCTTCAAATTCAAACAATCTTTGATACTGTTTTATAAGTGAGTTTTTAGGCTCTTTTAAAATTCTTACTAATGATTTTTCATCAAGATCATCTAATGTTGCAATAATTGGCATTCTACCAATAAATTCTGGAATTAAACCATATTTTATTAAATCTTCGGGCTCTAATTGTTTCATTGTCTGTGAGAGAGGTATCTCTTTATAATCTTTAACTTTAGCTCCAAAGCCAATAGAACTTCCTTTTCCTCTACTATCAATTAATTTATCAAGTCCGGCAAATGCTCCGCCGCAAACAAATAAAATGTTAGTAGTGTCAACTTGGAGAAATTCTTGTTGTGGATGTTTTCTTCCACCTTGGGGCGGAACGCTAGCTATAGTTCCCTCCATAATTTTTAATAAAGCTTGTTGCACACCTTCGCCTGAAACATCTCTAGTAATTGATGGATTTTCAGATTTTCTACTAATTTTATCTACCTCATCAATATAAACTATTCCTCTTTGTGCTTTTTCAACATTATAATCAGCTGCTTGTAATAATTTTAAAATAATATTTTCTACGTCCTCACCAACGTAGCCTGCTTCTGTTAAGGTCGTTGCATCAGCCATCGTGAAAGGAACATCCAAAATTCTTGCTAAAGTTTGTGCTAGTAAAGTTTTTCCACATCCTGTTGGTCCAACTAATAAAATATTTGATTTTGAGAGTTCAACGTCTTTGCTATTCTTTGTTTCATGGTTAAGTCTCTTATAATGGTTGTGCACTGCTACTGATAAAATCTCTTTAGCTAATTTTTGACCAATAACATATTCGTCTAAAACGTTGCAAATTTCCTTGGGCGAAGGGACACCGTCTTGATGTTTAACAAGTGAGCTCTTATTTTCCTCTTTAATTATATCCATGCAAAGTTCTACACACTCATCGCAAATGAATACTGTAGGACCAGCAATCAATTTTCTTACTTCGTGTTGGCTTTTACCGCAGAAAGAACAATATAAAATATTTTTTGTATTTTTTTCAGTCATTTCGAATCAATAAATTCAATAATAAACTTAAAAATTCTGTTATCAAGGTGAAGTTGTATAGAATTCTATATATTGTGTTTTAATTTCTTTTTTCCACAACTGAGTCTATAAGACCAAATTTTTTTGCCTCTTCAGCAGTCATGAAATTATCTCTTTCTAGAGCTTCCGAAATTTCATTTACCGATTTACCCGTATGTTTTGAATAAATTTTATTTAATCTCTCTTTAAGAGATAAAATTTCTTTAGCATGAATCTGAATATCTGTTGCTTGCCCTTGAAAACCTGCAGAAGGTTGGTGCACCATAATTCTTGAATTAGGTAATGAATACCTTTTACCTTTTTCTCCTGCTGCTAAAAGAAAAGATCCCATCGAGGAGGCCTGTCCGATGCATAATGTTGATACGGGTGAGTTAATGTATTGCATCGTATCATAAATACCAAGTCCAGCAGTAACAAGTCCTCCTGGACTATTAATATAAAAATTTATCTCTTTTTTAGGATTCTCGGACTCCAAAAAAAGTAGTTGTGCTGTAACTAAAGATGCTACAGTGTCATTTACTGGCCCTACCAAAAAAACTATTCTCTCTTTTAAAAGTCTTGAGTAAATATCATAAGCTCTTTCTCCTTTGCTAGTTTGTTCAACAACCATAGGAATTAAGCTATTCATTTTTTCTTCAAATTCGCGACTCATTAATGGTTTATACAACTATTGGTTACTTTTTACTAATTTTTTTTGATTTAGACTTATTTTTTGTAGAAGATGAGGTTTTAGATTTCTCAGTATTTACATTTGGTTTATTGAATTCAGCAATTATTTTTTCAGCTTCTTTTGTGTTTATTTCTTTAGATGTAAGATTAATTTTAGATTTTATTAATTCCATTATTTTTTCCTCATACAAAGAACCTTTTAAACTTTGGGACGCGCTCGGATTTTTTTGATAATATTCGAGAACCATTTTTTCTTGACCAGGCATAGCTTTTATTTGTTTTTGAATTTCATTTCTTACTTCATCGTCTGATACTTTTAAATTGTTTTTTTCACCATATTCGTTCAACAATAGGCCAAGTTTAATTCTAGATTTAGCTAACTTTTCATTATTAGTTTTGTGCTTTTCTTTATCTTCTTGTTTAAGATTTTGAGTCATCATTAAAATTTCTTGATCAATTAAATTTTGCGGAAGATCTACCTGATGACTCTTTTCAATTTGATCTAATATTTCTTTTTTTGTAATTGAGTTTAAAGCTTGAGAATATTGGCCAGAAATTTGTTTTTCAACTAAAGATTTTAAATCTTCGATGTCTTTTGCTCCCATTAATTTAGCAAACTCGTCATCAATTTTAATTTGTTTGGGTTTTTTAATATTTAAAATTTTACATTCAAATCTAGTTTTTTTATTTGCAAGTTCTTTTTTTGGATGATTTGAGGGAAGTATAGCGTCTAATATTTTAGTATCATTTTTTTTTACTCCAACTAGTTGTTCGTCAAAACCTTTTAAAAAAAGATCTTTGCCTAACTCAATCTGTACTCCTTTTCCCTCACTGCCCTCAAATTTATTACCATCGATTGTAGCTACGTAATTAAAAACAACTTGATCTCCACTAATTGCTTTTTCATTTTCTTTTTTATCTTCGAACTGTTTATTTTGATTAGAAATTTCTTTTAATTTTTCATCAATAGTATTATTATCTACTTTTACTTTAAAACTTGTAGCTTTAAATTTGTCAAAACCTTTTAAAATAACACTTGGTAAACAATCTATTTGAAGTTCATAATTTAAATCTTTTCCTTCGCCGAATTGTTTTAGATCTATTTTTGGTTGTCCTGCGATTTTTAATTTTTTTTCATCAATAGCTTTTGTTGAGGTTTCTCTCAAAACTTTATCCACCACTTCTCCATATATAGATTTACCAAATTGACTTTTAATTACTTCTGGGGGTACTTTGCCTGGCCTGAAACCTTTTAAAGCAACCTCTTTTTGAAGCTCTTTGAGTCTTTCGTCCATTTTAGTCTGTATTTTTTTTTTATCGACAGCAACAGACAAGATCGTTCTAAGTCCTTTTTTTGATTTAACTTCTACTTTCATAATTTTTTGGTGGGCAAGAAGAGACTCGAACTCTTAAGCCTTGCGGCACTGGTTTCTAAGACCAGCGCGTATACCAATTCCGCCACTTGCCCAATTAATAATTATTTTTTATATATCAATTTAATTTTTAGTTAAATGATAAAGTCTAAGATAAATTACCAGATAAATTAACAATAAGATGAAGAACCAATACTTACTCAATTGAGGATCATTAAATAAATACAACCCAGGAATTATTAGAGCTAAATAAAAAAGATTAATAACTATTGAATTAATATAATTACCTTTGTTTTTTCCATAAATATTAGAGATTTTATAAAAGCTAAGCATATGTAAATGTTTATCATCTGGATAAATTGGAGATTTTTTTTGAGTAAGTTTTCTGAAAAATGAAAAAAATACTTCAAAGAAAAGATAAAATAAAAGTGTACAAAAGAAAAATGAAGATATCTTTGGATTTAAGTTGTTTGTAATAATCGTATTTAAACCTGTTAAAGCTCCCATTGTATAAGCTCCGCTATCACCTAAAAACATTTTTGCATTAGGAAAATTAAATAACAAAAATAATAAAAGAATAATAATTTGAGAAATTATCAAAACTGAAAATTCAAGATTTTGATTATTTATATTTATATAAGCTAATATTATGTTTATTATAATTAAATTTAAAGTTAACAAGCCATTAAAACCATCAATCAAATTTGCTCCATTAATTACAAATAAAAAGCATAATAATACAAACAATGAAGAAAACATATGATTAGACATTAAAATGGTTAAGAAAGGAATATCGATATTTAAAATCTTAATTGGTAAGAAATATATTGCAATAAAAAGAGTTAGAACCATTAGTAATAATCTTTTTAATGGTTTAATATTTATCCTCAAATCGTCTAAAAAACCTACTAAGAAAGTAGAGTAACTTATAAGAATATAATCATATAAAATTTTTGAATACAGCAAATAATAGATAATAAAAAAAAAACTTAAAGAAAAAATTGTAGCGATTCCCCCGCTTCGAGTTACGGGCAAATCGTGAAAAGCTTGTGGTTTAAAAAAGTCTTTATCAAATAAAATACCCCCTCTAATTTTATGTGAGTATTTACTTACGAGTAAAAAAATAAAAAAACTTATTAAAGCAAAAATTGACAAAAAACTTGCTTCAATTGACTCTGCTCCCATTTATCTATCCTTTATTGTTTTTTTTAAATATATAAATTCCAATAAGTATTACAACTAGTGAAACTATAACTTTCCACGTAATAATTTCATCCATAAGAAAATATCCAAAAAATATTCCAAAAATTGGTATTAGATATGCTACTTGAGTTTGAAAAACTAGGCCATTAACCGTCAGAATTCTAAATCTAATTAACCATGCAAATCCAGTAGCGATAACACCTAAATATAACAAAGAAAGAGTCGAGTTTAAAGTTGGAGAAGACTCCCATGGTGTTTCAATTATCAATGAAAAAGGGAGAAGAAAAATTACTGACCATAAAGTTGTAGACGTTGTAACATTTTCGTTTTTTTTATTTTTCAATTTTAAAGTCAAAAGACCTCCAATACAGTAAAATGTTGATCCCAAAATAGTAATCAAAGCATAAATATAGTTTTCGCTATTTATTATAACTTTGTCAAAAAATAGTAATATAATTCCGCTGAAACCAATTAAAACACCTAAAGATTTAGAAAAAGATAGTTTTTCATCTTTAGTAAAAAAATGTGCAAGTATCGATCCACTTAAAGGGGTTGTGCTCATTAATATCGCTGCAAGATAACTATTAATTTTTGCAGTGCCTATAGCAATCAATACAAAAGGTATTGCAATATTACATAGTCCAATCAGAGCGTACCAATTCCAATTTCGATTAAATGCTTCAATCTTAATCCCACTAATTTTGCAAAGAATTAATAATGGTATGCTTGCAAATATGACTCTTACTAAAGCAAGTGTGATAGGGTCGTAAGAATATGTTGCTATCTTTATATTAAAAAAAGAGGAACCCCAAATAATAGCTAATAAAATAAGTAATGATAAATCGAATGTATTTGCCTCTCTCATCTAAAGCCTCAATTGTGGATATGTGATAAATGCATAGCAGATATATATTTTTAATTATACTCTAAAAAAGCCCCTTATATATGTTCATCTCGAAATTAAAACAAATTTTAAATTAAAGGAGACGAAATGAGTTCAAAAAACATACTTAAGCTTATGAAAGATAAGCAAGTTGAATATGTGGATTTAAGATTTACAGATCCTAAAGGTAAACTCCAACACCTTACTATGGACGCAACAGTAGTGGACGAGGATATGTTAGACAAAGGAGTGTTTTTTGATGGTTCGTCAATAGCTGGTTGGAAGGCTATAAATGAGTCAGACATGATTTTGAAACCAGATTTAGAAAGGCCTATAATTGATCCTTTTAATTCTCATACAACTTTAAACATCTTCTGCGATATTTTAGATGCAGTAAAAAAAGATCCTTACGAGAGAGATCCCAGAGGAACAGCCAAAAAAGCTGAAGCATATTTAAAAAAAACGGGTATAGGAGATAAATCGTATTTTGGTCCTGAGCCTGAATTCTTTGTTTTCGATGATGTAAGATTTAAAAATGATATGAATGAAACTAGTTTTAGCATCGACAGCTCTGAGGGACCTTATAATACAGGTAAAAAATATGAAAATGGAAATTTGGGTCACAGACCAGGAATTAAAGGTGGATATTTTCCAGTTCCACCAGTTGATAGTGCTCAAGATATGAGAGGTGAATATTTAAAAGCTTTGAAAGACATGGGTGTGAAAGTAGAAAAACATCACCACGAAGTTGCGCCCAGCCAACACGAATTAGGAATGTACTTTGGAACTTTAACAAATCAAGCCGACAACGTTCAGCTTTATAAATACGCTGTGCAAATGGTTACGCACTCATTTGGTAAAACAGCGACATTTATGCCTAAACCAGTAAAAGGAGATAATGGGTCCGGAATGCATTGTCATCAATCTATATGGAAAGGCAGCACTCCTGTATTTATGGGTAAAGAATATGCGGGTCTATCTAAGGAAGCATTATATTATATTGGTGGTATTTTAAAACACGCTAGAGCAATTAATGCTTTCTCAAACGCTACTACAAACAGTTATAAAAGATTGATTCCAGGATTTGAGGCTCCGGTTATTTTAGCATATTCTGCTAGAAACAGATCTGCTTCATGCAGAATACCAGTGATAATGAATCCGAAGGCAGCAAGAATGGAAATAAGATTTCCAGACGCGGCAGGCAATCCATACTTAACTTTTGCTTCAATGTTGATGGCAGGTATAGACGGAATTAAAAATAAAATTGATCCTGGAAAAGCTTTTGATCAAGATCTATATTCTTTATCAGAGGATGAAGTAAAGAAACTACCAACTGTTTGTGGGTCTTTGAGAGAAGCTATGCAAAACCTAGATAAAGATAGAAAGTTCTTAACCGAAGGTGGAGTTTTTACTGACGATCAGATTGACGCTTATATTGAATTAAAATTTCAAGAAATATATAACTTTGAACACACTCCTCATCCTATTGAATTTGAAATGTATTATAGTGGTTAAACTTTGAAGGATTCACCACATCCACATCTTTCAGTTTCATTTGGATTCTTAAATACAAATTGAGATGAAAATTTTTCCTCCTTGTAATCCATTTCTGTGCCAAGCAAATACATTATTGCATTTGGATCTATCAGGACTTTAACGCCCTTATCAACGATTATCTCCTCATTCGGTTTGATTTCTTTAGCGTATTCCATAATATACGACATACCAGCACAACCTCCAGATTTAACTCCGACTCTTACGCCAATTGCAGATTTTTCTGCCTTTGACATGATAAACTTAATTCTTTTAGCGGCGTTATCACTTAATTTTATTGCTTGATTACTCATAAATTCAATTCTAATTTAGCAGCCTCAGACATTTTTTCTTTCGTCCAAGGGGGATCCCAAACTAATTTTAAGTTAACATCGTTTACTTCTTCAATCTTAAGTATATTCTCTTTAACTGAATTAGGCAAACTTTCAGCAACAGGGCAATTTGGAGAAGTTAAGGTCATTTCTATAAATACTTTTTTTTCCTCATTTACCTTAATATTATATATTAACCCTAATTCGAAAATATTTACTGGAATCTCTGGGTCATAAATCTTTTTTATTTCAGATATTATTTTTTCTTTTAAATCACTCATAATTTAGCTTTTTTTTTCTAAAGCTGATAATAATGTATGCCAAGCCATAGTTGCACATTTTATTCTCATCGGAAATTCTTGAACACCAGATAATGAAGAAATAGTTGTTATTTGATTATCTGTTAAACTATTCAAAGTAATTTTAGATTTATTTTTTAACATACTTAAAAAGTCGTCGGTTACTTTCTTAGAGAATTGTAAATCTCTACCTTTCAAAGTATCAGTAAGAATTGAAGCTGATGCTAAAGAAATTGCACATCCTTCACCTTCAAAACTTAAACCAGAAATATTTTTATCCTTTTCTAATTTTAAATAAATGTGAACTTTATCGCCACAAAGTGGATTGTGAGCTTTAGCATCATGATTATATCCTTCACATTTTCCTTTATTTCTAGGATTCTTTGCGTGATCTAATATTATTTCTTGGTATAATTCTTTTAGTTCCATTTAAATCTGAAATACTTTCTTACATTTATTAATTGATTCACTTAAAACATCAATATCTTCTTTACTGTTATAAACTCCAATAGATGCTCTAGCTGAAGCTGGAATGCCAAGTTTTTCGTGCAAAATTTGACAACAATGATGGCCGGCTCTTATTGCTACTCCATCATCATCTAAAATTGTTGCAATGTCGTGTGGGTGAATTCCTTTGATTGTAAATGATATAATTGATGCTCTATTTTTTGGATTACCTATAATATTTATAGAATTATCTTTTCTTAGTTTTTCCAGACCATATTCAAGAATTTGGCTTTCATGTTTTTCAATATTTTTGATACCTAAATCCTCAATAAACTTGATGGATTTTGCAAAAGCCACAACTTCGGCAGTTTGCATTGTCCCGGCCTCAAACTTTGTTTGTGAGTCTGCGTATGTTATATAATCTTTTTTTACTTCACTTATCATTCCCCCGCCTCCTTGATAAGGTGGCAATTCATCAACCCATTTTTTTTTGGCATAAAGAATACCAAGTCCATTTGGACCGTACATTTTGTGACAAGAAATAGCATAAAAATCACACTCTAAATCCTGCATATCTAGATTAGAGTGAGGAGCACCTTGAGTCCCATCAATCAACACTGGGATATTTTTTGATTTTGCTAAATCAATAATTTTTTTTACTGGCATGATTGTGCCAGTAACATTTGAAATATGAGTAAAAGCAATCATTTTAGTTTTTTCAGTAATATGTTTTCTAAACTCATTAACATCTATCTCGCCACTATCATTTACTGATGCAAATTTTATCACTGCACCTTTTTTTTTTCTCAAATAGTGCCAAGGAACATAATTAGAGTGATGTTCTAGTTCAGTTAAAATAATTTCGTCACCAGATTTTATAAATTTTTCACCATATGTATTTGCTACTAAATTAATTGCTTCTGTAGCTCCTTTTGTAAAAATTATTTCCTCTCTATATTTAGCATTAATGTAAGATTTTACTATATCTCTTGTCTCTTCAAATTTGTTTGTAGCTTTAACTGCTAAAGTATGAACACTTCTCCCAACATTTGAAAATTCAGTTTCATAAAATCTTGATATCTCATCAATTACCACTTTAGGTTTTTGTGAGGAATTAGCGCTATCAAAATATATTAAAGGCTTGCCTTTAATTTTTTGTTTGAAAATTGGAAATTTTGATTTTATATTACTAAATTTCACTAACCTGCTCCTTAATGTTTTTTTCGAAGAATATTTTTAATGTCTCTTCAGGTATATTTTCAAAAATTTCATTGATAAAACCATTTATTAATAATTTTTTTGCAATTGGTAATTCAATACCTCTAGTCATTAAATAATGAATCGCATCTTCATCAATGCTTCCTGAAGTTGATCCATGTGAACACTTAACGTCATCGGCATAAATTTCTAATTCTGGTTTGGCATTAAATTCAGCTTTGTCATCTAAAATGAGAGCTTTACTCAATTGATATGCGTCAGTCTTTTGTGCAATATCTTTAACAAAAATTTTCCCTTGATACACTCCTTTGCTATCATTTTCCAGAACGTTCTTTATTTTTTGATAACTTTTACAATTTGGTGCCATATGGTTTATTCTAGTTTTAATTTCCTGATGTTCTTCTTTACCCAAAATCAATCCAGCTAAAATGTAACAACTAGCATTCTCTTTTTCTAAAACCATATCAATATCTATTTTATTGAATTTTAATCCTGAGCTTAATAAAAAGTTTTGATAGGTGGAGTTATAATCTTGTGTACCTGATATATTTTTATAAAAATAACCATTGCTCTTTGTTTTTTGAATATTAAAAATTTTTAGTTCAGACCCTTGACCAATATTTATTTTTTCAAAAGTGTTCTTCAAAAATTTGCATTTTTCGGTAATATTATATTCTATTAAAATTAACTCAGAGTTTTGATTAAGCTTAATCTGATTTGAGTTATTTATAATTTTATTATCTAAATTTGAAGTAAAATAATTATAAATGATAATTGGTTTTTTACATTTATAATTTTTTTGTAGTTCTAGTTTAAACCCTCCTAAAGATAGGGCTTGATTGAGATTGTGAAGGTTGTTGTTTGACTGATTACTTAAACTCTCAAGAGAATTAAGTTTTTGAATTTTGACTTTATCTTTTTCTTCAAATCTTATGTCGCAGGATTTAAAAACTCCATTAATAAGAATGACATGATTATGATCAAAGTCATTTATCAATTCAATTTTTTTATCAAATCTAAAACCGTCACTATTTGTAATCTGATTGAAATTTTTATTTATAATAAAATTAAGGTCACTAAATTTCCAATTTTCATCTTTTTTATTTGGAAGACCTTTCTTTAAAAATAATTCAAAATTTTTTTTTCTTTTTAACATCTCTTTTTCTGAAGAAGTAGATATTCTTTTAAAATCTATATTAAATAACTGTTCCATTATTTTAAATTTACGTAACCTGTTTTCTCTAATTCTTGACCTAATTCAGAGGAGCCGGTTTTAATTATTTTTCCATTTGATAAAACATGTATGAAATCAGGTTTTATATAATCAAGTAATCTCTGATAATGAGTAATAATTAAAAATGCATTTTTACTATTTTTGTGGGAGTTAACTCCATCAGCAACAATTCTTAAAGCATCTATATCTAAACCTGAGTCTGTCTCATCTAATATAGCTAATTTTGGCTCTAGGAGCTTCATTTGGAGAATTTCATTTTTTTTTTTCTCACCTCCCGAAAAACCAACATTCAATTGTCTTGATAAAAATTTCTCATCAATGTTAAGTTCAGAAGCTTTTTCTTTAATTAATTTTAATAGAGTTAAAGTATCTAATTCTTTTTCACCTTTAGCCTTCCTAATTGAATTCAGCGAGGTTTTAATGAAATTTGTTGTATTCACTCCTGGAATTTCTAACGGATATTGAAATGCTAAAAATATACCCTTCTGTGCTCGCTCCTCGATAGGGATATCTTGCAAGTTTTTTCCCTCATACTTTAAATCTCCGCTAACCACGTAACCATTTTTGCCAGATAAAATATTTGCTAAAGTGCTTTTTCCAGATCCGTTCGGGCCCATAATTGCGTGTACCTCTCCAGGTTTTATCTCAAGGTTTAGTCCATTTAAAATTGACTTGTCGTTAACTGAAGCTTTTAGATTTTGTAATTGTAGCATTATCCAACACTCCCCTCTAAACTAATAGAAACTAATTTTTGAGCTTCAACAGCAAATTCCATAGGAAGTTGCTGCAATACTTCTTTACAGAAACCATTAACAATAAGACTTACTGCCTCCTCTTGATTAAGTCCTCTCTGATTACAATAAAATAATTGATCTTCATTTATTTTAGATGTTGTAGCTTCGTGTTCAATTGTGGAAGATGAATTTTTATTTTTAATATAAGGTACAGTATGTGCTCCACATTTATTACCCATCAACAGCGAGTCACATTGAGTGTAATTTCTGGAATTTTTAGCTTTAGCATTTATGTCTACTAGTCCTCTATATGTGTTGTCAGCTTGACCAGCAGAAATTCCTTTTGAAATAATTTTACTTTTTGTATTTTTTCCTAAATGTATCATTTTAGTACCAGTATCTGCTTTTTGATAGTTGTTCGTTATAGCTATGGAATAAAATTCACCGACCGAATTATCACCTTGTAAAATACAACTTGGATATTTCCATGTAATTGCAGATCCAGTTTCCACTTGAGTCCATGAAATTTTTGAATTTTTTCCTCTACAAGCGCCCCTTTTTGTTACAAAATTATAAATTCCACCAACTCCATCTTTATCTCCTGGGTACCAATTTTGTACAGTTGAGTATTTTATTTCTGCATCGTCCAACGCCACCAATTCTACGTTAGCAGCATGAAGTTGATTTTCATCTCTCATAGGCGCAGTGCAACCCTCCAAGTAACTTACATAACTGCCTTTATCTGCGATAATAAGAGTTCTCTCAAATTGCCCTGTTTCTGAAGCATTAATTCTAAAATAAGTCGAAAGCTCCATTGGACACCTTGTGTTTGGAGGAATATAAACAAAAGATCCATCAGTAAACACAGCAGAATTAAGTGTTGCAAAATAATGGTCACTGATTGGTATTACTGAGCCTAAATATTTTTTTACTAAATGAGGGTGTTTTTGTATTGCTTCTGATATTGGACAAAAGATAATTCCTTTTTTATCGAGCTCACCTTTAAAAGTTGTAGCAACAGAAACAGAGTCAAAGACAGCGTCAACGGCTACACCACTTAATCTTTTTTGTTCATTAAGTGGTATCCCAAGTTTATTGTAAGTTTCAATTAGTTTGGGGTCAACATCATCTAAACTTTTTGGTTTTTCCTTCATGCTTTTAGGTGCAGAGTAGTAATATAAGTTTTGATAATCAATTTTTGGATACTTAGGTTTTTGCCAGTTTGGCTCTTTTAAAACCTTTAGCCTTTTAAAAGCTTTCAATCTCCAATCAAGCATCCATTTCGGTTCTTTTTTTATTTTAGAAATAAATCTAATTGTTTCCTCAGATAAACCTTTGGGCGCTTTAAAATTTTCTATCTGAGTTGTAAAACCGTATTTATATTCTTGATTTTTTAATTCTTCACTTTTCATAAATTTAATTATTTCTTGTCAAATCCTGTAATCTTACCTTTTCAAAAAATCCATTAATATGTTGGTCTAATTTATCCCATAAATTGTGCGTTATGCATTTAGTTGATTTATTATTACACCCACGTTTTGAGCTTTTTTTACAATTAAGTGTTTTTACTTCTTCATCTACAGCATAAATAATATTTGATAACTTTATTTCAGATGCTGACTTTTCTAAAACATAACCTCCGTTTGCGCCTCTTGAACTTTTTACTAGTTTATTATTTTTTAGTTTAATAAAAATTTGTTCTAAATAAGCTAATGAAATATTCTGCCTAATAGATATTTCTGTCAAACTTATAGGACCCTTACTTTCATTAGAGGCTAGGTCGGCCATAGCCATAACTGCATATCTACCTTTATTAGTTAATTTCATAATTAATCGTTGTATTATAATAGTTTTTTAAGAATTCCTACCAATTTAGTCAGGATTAAAAAAAAATATTTGTCGCATAAAAACGTGCTATAACTCAGTACTTTTTTTTTAAATAGTAATCATTATCAATTATGAAACCGAAAAGTTTAGAAATTTTTATACCTGGGCCTGCTGGGAGGCTCGAAGCAAAATATTATAAAAATCCGAAGTTTGGTTCTCCAGTGGCAATAGTTCTACATCCACATCCTCAATATGGAGGAACAATGAATAATAGGATTGTGCAATTAATGTATAATATTTTTGTAGAAAATGGATTTTCAGTTATTAAGGTAAATTTTAGAGGGGTCGGTAAAAGTGAAGGTGTGTTTGATAATGGATTAGGAGAGCTTTCAGATGCTGCAGCTGCTTTAGATTGGATTGAGAGAGAAAATTTAGATTATAGTCAGTGTTGGGTTTCTGGTTTTTCTTTTGGTTCTCTTATTTGTATGCAACTAATCATGAGGAGACCAGAGGTAAACAATTTTATTGCCGTTTCACCCCAACCAAATGTTTATGATTTTTCATTTCTAGCTCCTTGCCCGACCTCCGGTCAGGTAATTTATAGTGAGAATGATGAATTAGTCACAAAAGAGAGTATTCTAGAGCTTGATAACAGAATAAAAAGTCAAAAAGGTGTTGAAGTTATTTTTTCAAAGATAAAAAATTCAAATCATTTTTTTAAGAATAAAGAAAAAGATCTTACTCTTGAAGTAGAAAAATATCTTAAAGAGAAAACTGCTCTAATTTAATTTTCAACTAATTCTCCACCTAAACTAGGTGTCTTACAATTAGTAGTATTAGGGAAACTTATTGGAAGAGTTTTATAAGATCTTATAGCAAGAAAGGCGAACGCTTGAGACTCGACAAAATCTCCATCAATACCGTAATCATCTATCAACTTAAGATTAAACTTTGAGCTACAGTATTTTGAAATTGCACTAAGTAATATGTTATTTTTTCTTCCACCACCGCATATTAAAATATTTTTTATCAAACTTTCTTTATTCAAAATTTGTGATAAGGCATCACCAATAATACTTGCAGTAAATTCAGTCAATGTAGCTGCGCCATCTTCTAATTGAAGACCTCTTGAAAAAGAAATATCAAAATCACTTGTGTCAAATGACAGTTTTTCTTTATTTTTTCTATTAAGATAAAGTTCCTGGGCTTGTTCAAAAATTATTTCGTTGGTTTTTCCAGATGATGCTAACCGTCCATTTTTATCATATTTTAGATCAGAATTATTTCTAACCCACTCGTCTATTAAACAGTTTCCTGGTCCTATATCTTTGCTATAAATTTGCATCGAACCTATTGGTTCTTTTATAATTGTAATATTAGAAATTCCACCGATATTTAGAATACAAATAGGTAAACTAATTTTTTGTTGTGTTACAATTAATTGGTGAAAAAGAGGAGATAGTGGCGCACCCTCTCCTCCATTCAGTAAATCGTTTTTTCTAAAATTAAAGATAATTCTTTTTTTTGTAAGCTGATTTAATAATTTACCATCCCCTAGTTGAATCGAGACTTTCTCCTTGGAATTATGATAGATTGTTTGTCCATGGAAACCAACTAGCTCATTCTCATTTTTATTAAAATTTAAATCTTTAATAATTTTTGCATGAAATAAAGTAATTTTTCGCTCGATTTCTCTTACATCTTTTGAAAATTTTTTTAAATCATTTAAAGAATGTATTTTTTTTTTTAGAGAATGAATTCCATTAAAAATAGATGAGTCGTATTCAAAATACTTGTCTTGTATTACCCGAAATTGGTCAATACCATTAGAAATTATTATAGAAGCATCTACACCATCACCAGATGTTCCGCTCATTAAACCTAAAGAAGTATAATTTTTTTGCATATTTTTATTTATTTATAACAATTTTCGTATAATAGTAGTTTAAAGAATTTGTGCTATGAAAAATAAATTTCTTATTGAATTACAGTCTCGTGGATACTTGAACCAATGCACTGACTTAGAAAAACTTGAAGTTTTTTGCGAAAAAAAGTCGATATCGGGTTATATTGGTTTTGACTGTACCGCAAGTAGTTTGCACGTAGGTAGCCTTCTTCAAATCATGATTTTAAAGCTTATGCAAAAACATGGGCATAAGCCAATTATTCTATTAGGTGGTGGAACGACTTTAATTGGTGATCCTTCGGGCAAGGAAGCAACAAGAAAAATTTTAAAAGATAGTGAAATAAATAAAAATATTAAAAGTATAAAGAAAGTTTTTAGAAAGATTTTAGATTTTTCAGACAATAAGACAAAACCTATATTTGTTAATAATGCTGAATGGTTATCGAAGTTAAATTATATTCAGTTCTTGAGAGAGATTGGAATACACTTCACTGTTAATAAAATGCTTACATTTGATAGTGTAAAATTGAGATTAGAACGTGAACAATCTCTTAGCTATATGGAATTTAATTATATGATACTACAAGCTTTTGATTTTTATCAGTTAGCCAAAAAAAAAAATTGCTTACTTCAAATTGGTGGCTCTGACCAATGGGGAAATATTATAAACGGAGTGGAGCTAATAAGGAGAATGATTAAAAAAGAGTCTTTTGGTTTAACTTCTCCTCTAATCACTTTAGCATCTGGTGCTAAAATGGGAAAAACAGAGAAAGGTGCAGTATGGCTAAATGAGGAATTATTTTCCAGCTATGAATATTGGCAATTTTGGAGGAATACTGATGATAGAGATGTAAAAAAATTCCTAAATTTTTTTACCGAATTGGAACCTAACGAAATTGATAATCTTTTTAAAAAAGAAAAAAATATTAATAAACTGAAAATTATTTTAGCTAATGAAGCTACAAAGATTTTACACGGTGAAAATGCATCAAAAAAAGCAGAAAGCACAGCTAAAGAAACTTTTGAGGGAAAAGGATTTAGTGAAGACTTACCTGAAATTAAGATTAAGTTATCTGATGTGAACCGAGGTATCACGCTTTTAGATTTTTTATCAAATAGTAAAATAACATCTTCTAAAAGTGAGGCTCGAAGATTGATAAAAAGTAACGGATTAAAATTAAATGATGCATTACTAAATGATGAAAAAAAAGTTTTAGACGAGAATGACTTCAAAGATAAATTTCTAAAAATTTCTTATGGAAAAAAGAAACACTATTTAATTAAAATTATTCGGTAATTTTTTTTTATCGATAATTTTTTGAATAAATCTTGGAGTAATTGTTCTTATTGGATTAATAGTTGTTTTGAGTTCTCCGTGAGGGCCTTTCATTTTAAAACTTATTCCGAATAATCCCTCGCCGACTTCCTTTGGAATAATAATATCTCCAATAAGAGGAATTTTTGAAATAATTGTATTCAAAGTTTTAGCTGGAACTAAAGTGCCTCTCAAACTTGTAACGTTTTGATCTTGGTAACCTTCCATTAAAACTGAAATACTTGGACCAAGGGCAAGTATTTCATTGATTTTCAAATTATTTTTATTTTTTTCTATATTAATTTCAAGAGTATCAAATGATATACCTTCACCTTCAGCTAAATCTGCTAATCCACCTAAGTCTGCAAGCGAAAGTAATTGTACCATTCCTGGAGCGTCAATCACCTTGAAATTCTCAATTTTTAATTTTGAACTAGAGAAATCTTCTCCAATAATTGAAGTAAATAGTAATTTGCCACCTGTTAAACCCTCAAAAAAATTGTATTCTGTTAATAATGGCTTAGTCAAATCTGAATATATTTCTAAATATTTTTTATTATTATTATCATTTTTCATTGTTATATCTAAAAAATTATTTTCTCCAAAGTCTCCTTTAGATGTAATTTTTACAAAGCGACCTTTTTCAATTCTACCAATCAATTTGAAATTTTTTAATTTTTTAGAAACTGGTGCAATTATGCTATTTAAATCAATTTCTATATCACTTGAAATTTCAGAAAAAATATTTTTTCTTGTTTGTTGTTTTAACAATTTTGGTAAATTACTTGCATCAAACTTTTTTCCTTTAATATAAATACCTTTATTAAAAATTATTGAAAAATCGTTATTTTTCTTATTATCTTCATATGTTTTAACTACTAATTCATCAAACAACTTAAATTTTCCGTTAGAAAATTTAGCACCTTTCAGAATTAATGAATTTTTACCCTCGCTTAAATTAACTTGATTTACCTTAATTGAGTTTTTATTTTTTACCAGATCAAAATTTATTTTAGCTACGTCCCCTTTATTTTTAATGTAATTTAAAATCTTAACTTCAAACAACTCATCGTAATCAGCATTAAATTTTAAATTTACCAACTCTTTCTCGATAGTGTTTGTTATATCAAAACCCAAATTTTTACTATCATTTAAAGAATATTTTCCAGAAAAATTTAAAAGATTTTTTTTAGGATTTAAAGTTGTTTTTATATCTGTATCGAAGATAGATAATTTTTTTAAATTTCTTTTTAAAAGATGATCTAAATTAAATTTCGTCAAATCAAAATTCGCATTTATTATTTTCCCATTATTTTTATAATCGTAATCTTTTAATTTATAGGTTTTATCAAAATTCAAAAATAAACTATTATTCAGTTTTGCTTGAATATCGGATAAATTTTTTAAATGATTAAAATATGGGAAGAATTTTTCTAGATTTTTTAGTTTTTCATTAAAATTGATGTTTGTTTTAAAGTTAGTTTCTATTTTAATTTCTGAAGATAAATCTGCCTTTAAATCGCCTTCCTCAATAGAAAATAATTCCGATTTGCCAGAAAAATTTTTTAATAATAGATCAGTTTGGTCTGCAATAAAGTTGAATGATGTGTCTTTAAATTTTAAATCTTTTGATATTTCGACATTTAGATCTAAAACTGTGCCCCGAGCAATAAAATTATCTAATGAATTGTTCATGTCAAAATAAAGCTCTACTTCGGAGTTTATTTTTCCTTTAATTAACTTATTCTTTATAAAGCTTTGAAAATTGGAGGGTTTAAAAGTTTGTGAAATAGTTTTTAGTTGATCAACGCTAAATTGATTTAAGTTTAAAATCACTTTTTTTATTTTTCCCTCAGATTTGATAATTGATAAAAAATCTAAATAAACTCTTATTTTACTAGATGGCACAAGATTATTCTTGTAGTAAATTTTTGGACTCTCTGTTTCTAAGAATAAGCTTACTTCTTTAATATCAAGCTTAAAATAAATTGACTTGAGTTCTATTTCAATTTTGTCATTATTTTGTTTTATTTTTTGTGAAATAAAACTGTTAAATTTATTCGTCTTAATACCGGTTGTAGATAAAACGATAATTGTTGAAAAAAAAATAATAGTAATTAATAAAAAAATAATTTTAATTGTTTTTGTCATTATTTATTTTTTATTCCCTCTTCTATAAATTGATCTATATTTCCATCTAAAACACTAGATGGATTGGTACTTTCTAATTTATTTCTTAAATCCTTTACCAATTGGTATGGTTGTAATACATAAGATCTTATCTGATGGCCCCAGCCAATATCTGTTTTGGCATTTAACTCTTTTTTATTTTCTTCCTCTCTTTTTTGCATTTCATTTTCATATAATCTTGCTCTTAACATTTTAAAACAAGTTTCTTTATTTTTATGTTGTGATCTTTCATTCTGGCATTGAACAACTATCCTTGTAGGTAAATGTGTTATTCTTACAGCACTATCTGTTGTATTCACATGTTGTCCTCCTGCTCCACTGGACCTATAAGTATCTATCCTTAAATCTTTTTCATCAATTTGGATATTGATGTTGTCCTCAATTGCGGGATAGACCCAAACACTTGCAAAACTTGTATGCCTTCTAGCTCCACTATCAAATGGAGATATTCTGACTAACCTGTGTACTCCGGACTCAGCTCTCATTAAACCATATAAATAATTCCCTTCGGCTTTTAAAGTTGATGATTTTATGCCAGCTTCTTCTCCCTTATGCTCACTTATTATCTGATACTTAAAGCCTTTTTTATCAAACCATTTCATATACATGCGCCTAAGCATATCAGCCCAGTCCTGACTTTCGGTGCCCCCTGCTCCAGCATGAATTTCTAGAAAAATATTTAACTCATCATTCTCGCCTGATAAAAAACAACTAATCTCGCTTTTTTTTAAATTAATTTGAATTTCTTCTATTTTTTCATTGCAGTCTTTAATAATTTCTTCATTTTTTTCATCTAAGGCTAATTTATATAAATCTTTTATATTAGATATTTCTTTAGAAGAATTTTTATAGGTTGAAAGAATTTCTTCAAAAATTTTTTTTTGTTTTACAGTTTTTTTTACTATTTCTTTATTTTTCCAGAAATTTTCTTGCTGTAGAGATTTTTCGATATCCTTAAGTTTAAATTCAACTTGATTTTTATCAAAGATACCCCCTGATATTATTAATAGTTCCCTCTACTTTTGATAATTTATTTTCAAAATTTTCCATTAGTAAAACTGTCTAAATTTAATAAGTGTATCACGATCATTTAACGATATTAAGTCGATATTATCTATATTGTTAATATCTTTTGATTTTAAAGCTTCAACAATAATATTTTTATCATTTGGAGAAGATTTCTTGCCAGTATCATAATTAATTGATGTTAAATAAATATTTTTAGGTATTTTAAATTCACCAAAATCTTCTTGAAATAGTGAATTTTCAATAAAATCTTTAAATATAGGTAAAGCTGCCTTAGAGCCTGTTTCAAACTTGCCCAACGTTTTAGGATTATCAAATCCAATATATACACCCACAACCAAATTAGAAGTAAATCCAATAAACCACGCATCATAATTATCATTTGTTGTACCAGTTTTTCCGGCTATTGGAACTTTGAGAGATTTTAATTTTTTTGCAGTGCCCCTTTTAACTGCTCCATTTAAAATTGTTACCATTTGGTAAGCAGTCTCCTCACTAAAAACTCTTTCATTCAAATTTTTAATAATTGGATACTCTTCAGAACTATTTATAAATTTATCACATCCTAGACACTCTCTACTGTCAATTTTAAAGATTGTTTTACCTCTCCTGTCTTGAATTCTAGAAATTAATTTAGGTTCTATTTTTATACCACCATTAACAAATGGTGCGTAAGCAGAAGTTAAATTAATTAAACTTGTTTCAGCCGCTCCTAAAGATACTGATAATAACTCAGGGATTTCCTCGTAAATATTTAATTTCTTTGATAAATTTAAAATTTTATTTAAGCCAAGTATTTTAGCAATTCTTACTGTCATCAGATTTCTTGAGTACTCAATCCCTTTTCTTAAAGTTGTAGGGCCATAGAATTTTTTTCCATAATTTTCAGGTTTCCAATTTTTTAACCCTACGCCTTGACTTTCTACAAAAGGTGCATCTAAAATTATAGAATTGGGTGCAAATCCATTTTCAAGAGCAGCTGCGTATACTATTGGCTTGAAAGCTGAACCAGGCTGTCTTTTAGCTTGGGTAACTCTATTAAATTCACTTGATTTAAAATTAAATCCTCCTACTAAAGCTTTAACATCTCCTGTGTAAGGGTCTAGTGCAACAATCCCACCATTAACTTTTGGGTATTGCTTTATTTTCCACCTGCTGCCATTTTTTTTTACAAAAATTATATCGCCAATTTTAAATTTATCACTGACAGTTTTTGTTTTTGGAATTATCCACTTCAGATCTTGAATTAATATTTCACCTCTCTTGATATCTTTTGTGTCTTTGCTCAAAGTTTTAAAACTCACCTT
>CACNAY010000008.1 GCA_902618555.1 uncultured Pelagibacteraceae bacterium | reverse complement strand
GCAATAAATTATGGTTCTAAAAATGAAATTTTAAGAGCAATTAAAAAAACAAAAAAATTAAGTATTAAAAATTTTGAAAAAAATCTTTATACTAAAAATATGCCAGATCCAGACATATTGATACGGACAGGAGGTCACCAAAGGCTTAGTAATTTTTTGTTATGGCAACTCGCTTATGCAGAATTATTTTTTATAAAAAAATTATGGCCTGACTTCAATTATTCTGATTTAAAACAAATTATTGCCAAATATAGAAATAGTAAAAGAAATTTCGGAGCAATATGATAGAAAATTCATTAGCAAAAAGAACTATTACTGCTGTTTTTTTAATATTTTTAGTTTTTTTGATATTCAACTCTATGTATTTTATGGTTTCAGGGCTATTAATTATAGGAATAATTTCAATTTTAGAATTTTTAAATTTAACAAAAAGAATTTTTAAAAAAAAGATTTATTATTTAGTATCAAATTTTCTTTATATCTTTTTTATAAGTCTATTTTCAATTTTTTTTTTTATTTTGTATAATTTTGCCGAATCAAAATTTATTCTTTTTATTTTGTTAATAGGATGTATTGCTTCTGATATTGGCGGCTTTTTATTTGGGAAAATTTTTAAGGGTCCAAAACTAACAAAAATAAGTCCAAATAAAACTATTTCTGGCGCAATAGGTTCCTTTATTTTAACATGTATTGCAGTGTCAGGATTGATTTATCATGAAACCAATCTATTTAATTTTTCATTTCTTCTTATTGGCCTTATGACTTCATTCTTTTGTCAATGTGGAGATCTTTTTTTTTCATATTTAAAAAGAAAAGCAAAATTAAAAGATACTGGTAATTTTTTACCTGGTCACGGAGGTATACTAGATAGACTTGATGGTATATTTTTTGGAATACCTCTAGGATTTATAATATTAATTTTATTATTTTAATGAAAAAAACAATTTCAATATTAGGCTCAACTGGCTCAATAGGGCTTAATACATTAAAGATAATTGAAAAACAAAAAAAAAATTTTAACATTAACGCTCTTTCAGCAAATAAAAATTTTAATTTAATTTGCAAACAAATTAAAAAATATAAACCAAATTTTTTTATTATAAACGATCACAATATTTTCAAAAAAGTTCAAAGAAAATTTAATAAGAAAAAGATTAAAATTTACAATAATTATGAGTCTATAAAATCAAAAAAAATCTCTGACATAACTATTTCAGCTATACCGGGCATAGCTGGTTTGAAACCTACAATTTTATTTACCAAAAAAAGTAAAAAAATTCTAATCGCAAACAAAGAGTCAGTTATTTGTGGTTGGGATCTTATAAAAAGAGAAGCAATAAAAAATAGGACTAAAATAATTCCAGTAGATTCTGAACATTTTTCAATATTGAATTTACTTAAAAACCATTCTTTGAAAGAAATAAAAAAGATATATATCACAGCTTCTGGCGGACCTTTTTTAAACTTTAAAAAAAAACATCTAAAAAAAATAAAACCTTCTGATGCACTAAAACATCCTAAATGGAAAATGGGAAAAAAAATTTCTATAGATTCTGCTACGTTAATGAATAAAATTCTTGAATTAATTGAGGCTCAAAAATTATTTAATATTTCAAAAAATAAAATTGATATTCTTATACACCCAGATTCTCTTGTACATGCTATTATTGAATTCCAAAATGGCTTAGTAAAATTTATGTACCACGATACTTCAATGGTCATTCCATTAGCAAATGCGATTTTTGGAGAGAATGTTAATATGGATTTTTTTTATAAAAATAAAAAAGAAAATTTTAAGGATAAAATTGTAAAAGGTTTGAAATTTACCAAGGTAAGTAAAGAAATTTTCCCTTTAATAAAGTTGAAAAATAAGGTTCAAGAATACCCATCAACACCAATTATTATAAATGCAGCTAATGAAATATTAGTTGATCATTTTCTCAATAAAAAACTACAATTTTTAAGGATTAATAAAATCATAATGAGCGTTCTAAACGATAGAAATTATAAAAAATATGCTATAAGAAAACCTAAAAATATTAACCATATAATAGAAATTGATAAATGGGCTAGAGAAACAGCTGATAGATATGTTTTATAAAAAAAATTTTATATTTTATTTTATTTTTTTAATAATAAGCTCTTTTAACCTAAGCTTAAACGCTGAGGTGGTTAATAAAATAGTCGTAAACGGAAATAAGAGGGTAAGCGACCAAACTGTAATCTTATATGGTAAAATAAAAATTAAAGAGGATATAAGTGAACAAAAAATTAACGACATAATAAATAATTTAAACTCAACTAATTTTTTTGAAGACATAAATGTTGAAATAAAAAATAATATTCTTACTTTAAATTTAAAAGAATATCCAATCATTAATCAAATATTAATAGTTGGTGAACCTAGTAAAAAAATATCAGATGAGATTAAGAAAAATCTTAGACTGAAAGAAAAAAATTCTTTTATTAAATCATATTTAGCTAATGATATTGATATTATTAAAAAGTTATATTCATCAGTAGGTTATAGTTTTGTTAAAGTTGAAACAAAAGTGAATCGAATAAATAATGAAAATTTTGATTTATTAATTAAAATAGATAGAGGTAAAAAAACTAAAATTACAAGTATCAAATTTATTGGTGATAAAAAAATAAAGGATAAAAAACTCAGAGATATTATAGCAAGTGAAGAAAATAAATTTTGGAAATTTATTTCGAAAAATACTAATTTTAATCAAAGCTTAATAAATTTGGATATAAGGTTATTGAAAAATTTTTACAAGTCTATTGGTTATTATGATGTAACAATCAATTCTAACAGTGCCGAGATAAATGATGAAGAAAATATCGATTTGATTTATTCGATAGATGCAGGAACAAGATATACAATTGACAAGATTACAACAAATGTAGATCCAGTCTTTAACAATGAATTATTTTTTCCTCTTAAATCATCCTATGAAAAATTAATTGGTAAATATTATTCTCCTTTTGAAATAAAGAAGATTTTAGAAGATATAGATGATATAATTGATAAAAATAATTTACAATTTGTTGAACATAACGTTGAAGAAGTAGTTTCAGATGAAACTATTTCTATAAAATTTAATATTTTCGAAGGTAAAAGAGAATTAGTAGAGAGAATAAATATTATTGGTAACAGTATTACTAATGAAAGTGTAATAAGAGCTGAGTTATTACTTGATGAGGGAGATCCATTTACAACTTTAAATCTTGATAAGTCTATATCTA
The DNA here is from genome assembly GCA_902618555.1 of uncultured Pelagibacteraceae bacterium. GTDB lineage: Bacteria > Pseudomonadota > Alphaproteobacteria > Pelagibacterales > Pelagibacteraceae > Pelagilacustribacter. The sequence goes on along the minus strand of CACNAY010000008.1, from coordinate 32,113 downwards.
AACTTAAAGCTAGAAGAATTTTTAGAAATGTAAAATCGGAGGTAATAGAAGGCTCTCAAAAAAATCTAAAATTGATCAATATAAGCGTTGAAGAAATGCCTACAGGAGAAATTAGTGCAGGTGCGGGTATTGGAACCGAAGGGGGAAGTTTTGAAGCTACTATATCTGAGAATAATTGGTTAGGCGAAGGTAAAAGATTAGATTTTCATATTTCAACTGATTCAGAGTCTTTATCAGGAAGAGTGAATTATATAGATCCTAATTATAACTTTTTAGGAAATTCAATAAATTATTTTGTATCTAGCACAGAAAATGATAAGCCCGATCAAGGTTATGAAAATACACTTTTTGCCGCTGGTGTGAATACAAGTTTTGAGCAATTTAAAGATATATATACCAGTCTCGGCCTTTCAGTAAGTTATGACGATCTTCGAACACTTGACTCAGCATCTGCTAACTTAAAAAAACAAAGTGGATCATTTTCTGAACTTTTAGCAAGTTATGGTTTAAGTAAAGATACTAGAAATAGAGCTTTTATGCCTACAAGCGGTTCAATAATATCGTTCGATCAATCTTTTCCAATCTTTGCTGATAAACAAGCTATTTCAAATACTTTCAAAGCTACAAAATATCAATCAATTACTAATGATGTAGTTGGTGCTGGAAAATTATATTTATCCGCAATAAATGGTTTAGGAGAAGATGACGTTAGGATCAGTAAAAGATTAGGTCTCAGCACTAGAAGATTACGTGGTTTTGAGAGAAATAAAGTAGGCCCAGTAGATGGAACCGATCATGTCGGTGGAAATTATGCTGCTGCAGTAAATTTTGAGGCAACATTACCTAATTTACTTCCAGAAGCTTATAAAACTGATGTTGGTTTATTTTTAGATTTTGGGAATGTTTGGGGAGTGGACTATGACAGTAGTATAGATGAAAGTAGTAAGATAAGATCATCAACAGGAGTAGCAGCAAGCTGGCTTTCACCTATAGGGCCGTTGTCTTTTGTCTTTTCAACTAATTTGTCAAAAGCAGATACAGACAAGACTGAAAGTTTTAATTTTAATCTAGGAACAACATTTTAATGAAAAATATAAACAAAATTCTATTTTTTATAATATTTATATCATTAAGCAACAATTTAAAGGCAGATATGCCTCATTATTTGGATTTTAAATATATTTTAAATAATAGCGTTGCGGGAAAAAAGGTGCAAGACAATCTTCAAAAAAGATTAAAAGACGGAATAAGTTCATTAAATAAAAAAGAAAAATCTTTACAAGAAGAAGAGAGAAAAATGATACAACAAAAAAAAGTAATTTCTCAAGAGGAGTATATCAAAAAAGTCAATGATTTAAGAAAAAAAGTATCTTCTCTTCAGGTAGAAAGAAATAGTCTTCTTGAAAAAATATCTAAAGATAGAACTAAAGCCAGAAACGAACTTTTGAAAAATCTTAATCCAATCATAGAAAATTATATGCAAGAAAAAAAAGTAAGACTTGTAATTGATAAAAAAAATATAATACTAGCAGACGAAAAGTTAGATATTACAAAAGAAATCATGCAATCTTTAAATACAAAATTAAAATCAATTAAATTAAATTAAAGTTTAATGGTTTCTAATAATTTTTTTTTAAAAAAAAAAATCTATATATCAGACCTATTTCCAAGAGAAAAGTTCAAAAAAAAAATAAAATTAAATAATATAAAGTCATTAGGAGAGGCTACAAAGTTAGATTTAACTTTTTATGACTCAAAAAAATATAAAAGTCTTGCAAATCAAACAAAGGCTCGTTACTGCATAACTACTGAGAATTTGTCTAGAGATCTTCCAAAATCAGTTGAGAAAATTTTAGTCAAAAAAGTTTTAGTAGAACTTGCTAGAGTATCTAAAATTATGTACCCATTTTCAGATTTAGATTATCCTGATTTTTCTTTAAAAAAACCAGCTAAATCAAAATTTAAAACTGTAAAGTTTGGAAATAATGTTTTAATTGGAAAAAATGTTAAAATTGGTAAAAATTCTCAAGTTGGTGCCAACACAATTATAGAACATGATGTTCAGATAGGTGATAATTGTATTATTGGTTCTACTGTAATAATTAAGAATTCATTAATTGATAAAAGAGTTGTGATACAAGATAACTGTAAAATTGGGCAAAAAGGATTTGGTTTTTTACCTAATAAGGGAAAAAATTTTAAGTTTCCACATTTTGGAAAAGTGGTTATTAATAGCGATGTTGAGATCGCATCAGGATGTACTATAGACAGAGGTTCGATTGATGATACTGTTATAGGTAAAAATACTTATATAGATAATCAAGTGCACATTGCCCATAACGTAAAAATTGGAGAAGATTGCATGATAGCTGGTCAGGTTGGATTTGCTGGAAGCTCAACTATCGGTAATAATGTTTCCATCGGTGGCCAGGCAGGAATTTCAGGTCATCTAAAGATTGGTAATAACGTAAGAATTGGTGGTGGAAGTGGAGTAGTCAAAGATATCGATGATAATCAAATTGTTATGGGCTACCCAGCAGTACCACTTAAAGAGTTTTTGAAAAATTCAAAAAAATGAGTGAAAAAGAAATAGATAAGAAAAAAATAGAGAGTTTATTACCACATAGGGAACCAATGTTATTAATCGATAAGTTAATTAACATTGTTCCTTTAAAGTCTGCTACCGCTATTATGTACGTTAAGAAAGAGGGGTTTTATGTTCAGGGTCATTTTCCTGGTCAACCAGTAATGCCTGGTGTTTTAATAGTAGAAGCTTTTGGACAAGCTGCGGCAGCCTTGACTGCACATGGAATAGATCCAAAAGAATATGATAATAAATTAGTTTTTTTAATGAGTGTTGACAAAGCAAGATTTAGAAATCCTGTAATTCCTGATTGCGAACTTCGCCTTGATATAGAAGCAATAAGATCACATGGTAGAGTTTGGAAGTATAAGGGTACGGCAAAAGTTGAAGGAAAAAGAATGGCAGATGCAGAATGGTCTGCCACAATAGTTGATAAAAAATAATGATACATAACTCAAGTGTGATAGATAAAAAGGCTAAAATTTCAAAGAACGTAAAAATCGGACCGTTCTGTTATATAGGACCGAGTGTAGAATTAGCAGAGAATGTAGAATTAGTATCAAATGTTCACATAGAAGGAAGTACATCAGTAGGACCTAATACAAAAATATTTCCATTTGCAAGTATAGGAACACAACCCCAAGATCTAAAATTTAAAGGGGAAAAAACTTTTCTAGAAATTGGAAAAAATAATTTAATTAGAGAATACGTAACTATTAATCCTGGAACTGCAGGCGGAGGCTCAAAGACAATAATCGGTGATAATTGTTTATTTATGATTTCATCACATATTGCTCATGATTGTATAATTGGAAATAATGTGATTATAGCAAACAATGTGCCTCTAGGAGGGCATGTCACAATAGAGGATTCGGTTGTTATAGGTGGTAACTCAGCTGTCCAACAATTTACAAGAATCGGGAGACTAGCAATGATTGGTGGAATGACAGGTGTGCTCAAGGATGTAATTCCGTTTGGTTTATCGATAGGTAATAGAAATTATTTACAAGGTCTAAATTTAATTGGTTTAAGAAGACAAAAATACGACAATCAAAAAATTATGGGACTAGATAAAGCTTTTAAAGATATATTCGCCTCTAAAAATCTTCATGAAAATTTAAGCAAGATTAATGGTGAATATAAAGATAATGAATTAGTAAGCGAAGTTATTAAGTTTATAGAAAAAGACAAAAAAAGACCAATTTGTTCACCGCTTAGTTAAAATATTTATGATCGGGTTAATTTTTGGAGAAACAGAACTTCCAAAATATATATTAAAAAAAGTTAAAAGAAAAAGTAAATATTTAATTATAGACTTAACAAAAAATAAGATTTTTAAAAAAGATAAAAATTCCCATGCTGTATCTATTGGTCAATTCGGCAAAATAATTTCTATACTTAAATCTAAAAATTGTAAAAAAGTTTTATTTGCAGGAAAAGTAACAAAACCAAATTTCAAATCTATAAAATTAGATTTCAAAGGTATTTATTATATGCCAAAAATTATAAAAAGTTCGAAATTAGGGGATGCAGCAATTTTAAAACAAATTATAAATATTTTAAAAAAAGAAAAGATTCAAACTGTTAGCTCAAACAAATTTACTCCAGAAATAAGTTTGCCTAAGGGAAATTACACAATAGCTAAACCAAATCCCTCAGATATAAAAGATATTCTTTGCGGACAAAAAGCTCTTAAAAAGTCCGGTAATTTCTCATTTACCCAAGGCGCTATTTGTAGAAATAATAAAATCTTAGCAATTGAGGGAAGTGGCGGAACACAAAAAATGATTAAAAAAGTGAAAAAAATGACTAAATTCCCTAATGGAGTACTAATAAAATTTCCAAAAAAAAGACAAGATTTGAGAATCGATCTTCCAACCGTAGGATTAGAAACTTTGAAACAATGTAAAATGGCAGGACTAAAAGGAATAGTTCTAAAACATAAATTAAATATTTTTTTAAATAAAAGTCAAAGTGTTCAATATGCAAATAGAAATAAAATGTTTATTTTAATTAAATGAAAAAATTATTATCAATTTTTCTTTTATTATTCACAAATTTAAGTGCCGAAGACTTTAATTTAGAAAAAATTGTACAAGGGTTTGATAGTCCATGGAGCTTAACATTTATAGACAACCAAAATTTATTGGTTACAGAAAAACCAGGAAATATAAAATTTATAAATTTAAAAGAAAAAAAAATAAAAGACATAAGCCATAATCTTAAAGTCTTAGAAGATGGCCAGGGAGGGTTATTAGATATTCTTCACAATGACAACATTGTATTTGTGTCATACTCTGAAAATAGATCAAACGGAATGTCCAGCACCTCTGTTGCAAGAGCAAAACTTAATACTGAGAAGCTTAATTTTAAAAACATCTTTCAAGCCCAACCCCCTATAAATTCTGGATATCATTTTGGATCTAGACTAGTCATAAAAAATAAACATTTGTATGTAACCGCTGGTGAGAGAGGACAAGGAATGATAGCTCAAGATCATACTAAACACCCTGGAAGTATTATAAGAATTAACTTAGATGGATCGATACCAAAAGATAATCCTAAATTTATCAATAAAAAAGATTGGCTGCCTGAAATTTATCAAATCGGCGTGAGGAATCCTCAAGGGATGTTTCTTTCACCTTTTGATAATGAGATATATTTAACAAATCATGGTGCAAGAGGAGGTGATTGGTTTGGAAAAGCAAATATTGGAGAAAATTATGGTTGGAAGATTTTAGGATGGGGCGGAACGAATTATTCAGGAACAAAAATTGGTCCTAAGTGGAAGCCTGGTTTTACAAAAGCAATAAAGTATTGGGTACCATCAATAGCTGTGAGTGCTATGACAATTTATAAAGGTGAAACATTTAAAGAATGGAACGGTGAAGCTTTAATTACTTCTCTCAAAGACCAATCTTTAAGAAAAATAAAATTTAATAAATCAAAATTTATAAAAGAGGAAATTATATTTAAAGGTAATATAGGAAGAATAAGAGATATAAAAATACATGAGAGCGGAGATCTTTATTTACTATCTGACAAAGGTGAACTTTGGAGAATGTACAAGTGAAAAAGATATTTATTCTTACAGGTGAACCATCAGGAGACAAACTAGCATCAAAAGTAATTCAAGAACTAAAAAAAGATAATTCAGATATTGAATATTTAAGTGTCGGGGGTGAAAATTTACAAGCTTTAGGCATAAAATCAATTTATGATTTAAAAGAGATTACCTACATAGGTTTTACAAATGTTTTAAAAAATATTTTCAAAATTAATAGAAAAATTAATGATACAGTAAAGGCCATCAAAGATTTTAAGCCAGATTTATTATTTACAGTCGATAGCCCCGATTTCACTTTAAGAGTTGCTGAGCGTTTAAAAAAACAAGATCCAAAGATAAAAACTGTTCATTATGTTGCACCCCAAGTTTGGGTATGGAGAGAAGGAAGAGTTAAGAAAATTAAAAAGTTTATTGATCATATATTATTATTATTTAATTTTGAAAAAACTTATTTTGATAAAGAGAATATGAGCAATGAATTTGTTGGCCATCCCTTATTAGATGAGTCTTCTGAAGGTAAAATAGACATTAATCAAATATTTGAAAAAAATAAAGCTTTAATATCAATTTTTCCAGGAAGTAGAATATCTGAAATTGATGTTTTAATGCCCATCCTCTTAGATTTTATAAAATTAATGAATAAAAATTATCAAGATTTTATTTATATATTTCATTCAACAAAACAACATTATGATTTAATTCAATCTTACATAAAATCTCAAAATATAAGTAATTGTGAAATTATTAGTGATGATAAAATAAAGTCCCACACTCTTAAGAAATCTGTATTTGCAGTTGCTAAATCCGGAACAGTCTCACTTGAAATTTGCAAATCTAAAGTTCCATCCATCATTCTCTATAAAATGAATTTTTTAAACTATTTAATCGTTAGATCTTTGGTTAAAGTTAAATTTGCAAATATTATTAATATTGCAGCAGGAAAAGAGGTAATACCTGAATTACTTCAATCTAAGTGTAATCCAAAAGATTTATTCAAATCTGTAAGTTCTTTTATTGATGACCCAAATAAAATTAAGGAGCAGGTTGAAAAAACTCAATTGATCCTAAATTCATTTAAAACTAATATTTCCTCATCAATACTTGCAAGTAGAGCTTTAAGTAAATATTTATAATTACTGGTATCTTGCTTTTTTCAAAGCATCAGCACATATCTTTTGGGTTAATATTGCTTCATTCATTAATAGATTATTTTTACTTTCAATAAATTTTTTTAAACAATTTAAGTATGACTTTCTGTGTCTTATAGAAAAGTCATTATATAATGTCTTTTTGTCAGAAAAGTCGTCAGAATCTAATAAAAATTTTTCACCATGCACTTTAATTTTTTCAAAATTTCCAAATCTGCATTTTCTACTAAATACAATTTCAACGACTATTCCATTCCTGAATTTTAAATTTATTATTGCATCTGAGAAATCTCCATTATTTAAGAAATTCTCAGAACTAATTGATTTTGAAATTACAATCATTTTCTCTGGTTTCGAATTACTCAACCAACAAGCTAAATCAAAAAAATGAAATCCTTTATCAAAAAAAAGGCCTCCATTCCTAATTGACAGATCAACATTATGGTTGGCAGATTTAGATATTATTTGGATATAATTAACTTTTTTTTTGTTAATTTTCTTTTTCAAAGCAACATATTCCTTTGCAAATCTACGATTTAAACCAGCACAAAATTTAATTTTATGCTTTTTTACTAAGTTTTTGAGTTTATCAAGTTTATTATTATTATTTGTAATTGGTTTTTCACAATAGATCATTTTCTTAAATTTTATCAATTTTTTTATATAAAAATCATGCGTGGTTGTCGGCGATGCAATTACAAATAGTTCTATATCTTTTTTTTTCAATATACTATTGAAGTTTCTAGAAGTCTTACATTTTAACTTTTTAGATAGTTTTTTGCTTAGATTGTAATTTTTATCAAAAATATAATTTAACGAAGTGTTTTTTATTTTTATTAAACTTTCACAATGAATTATACCTACTTTTGATAATCCTATCACACAGGATTTTATCATTTAAAAGGCCACCCACTTTTTCTTAGATGATGACTTTACACATCCATCTATAAACCTTGCTGTAAGCAAACCCTCATATGCAGTTGGAAAATAAAATCTTTTCTTGCTATTTTTTGAATTAATTTTTGTTGCAATTTCTTTATACAAATTAGAAAAAGCACTCAAATATCCCTCAGGATGACCGTATTTTATTCTTGAAAAGTTTTTCGAGAAACCACTTTCATTGAAACCTCTTTCTAAAACTTTTGTTGCTCCATTAGCAGCATTATATTTCAAATAGTTGGGATTATTCTGCACCCATTCTAAACTTCCCATTGAACCAAATACTCTTATTCGTAATCCATAAACACCACCCTTAGCAGTGGTTGATGCCCAAAATAAACCCTTAGCTCCATTCTCATAATTTATGAAAACTTGAGCGTTTGTATCAAATCTAATTTTTTTTGAATATTGTTTGATATCTGCAAATAAGCTTTTTCCTTCAAGACCAGTAATGTAATTACATAAATGATATGCATGAGATCCTATTTCATTTAGCACAGTAGAAACTCCAGCTATTTTTTTATCTAACTTCCATTTAAATATCTTTTTTGCAGAATTAGGAGTAACTTTTTTACCATTAGACCAGTCTTGGACATATTCGACATTAATATATTCGATATTTCCAAGTTTCTTATCTTCTACCAATTTTTTAGCATGTCTTACCATTGGGTAGGCCGAATAATTATGTGTGAGCCCGTAAACAATCTTTTTATTACTTTTAATTGTTTTATAAAGTTTTTTAGCTTGAGGTAGAGAACCTGCAAATGGTTTATCAGATATAACATGAATGTTATTTTTAATGAATAATTCCGCTATTTCTTGATGACTCCCAGGTGGTGTCATAATCGCTACTACATCGATACCATTTTTAATTTTTTTTTCAGAATAGCAAAGATCTTTATAATTTTTGTAACACCTATTTTTTTTTATTCCTATACTTGTCCCAAAAGATTGATTGATTTTATAATTTCTTGAAAAAACGCCAGCTACAATTTCATATTTATCATCGAATCTTGAGGCTATTCTATGTACATGACCAATCCAAGATCCAGGGCCACCACCAATGATACCAAGTTTAAGTCTTTTCATTAGTTTACTCTTATTTTTTTACCGGTTTTAGTACTTCTTAGTATGGCATCAAATATTTTAAGCGATTGCAAGCCATCATTTCCACTTACTTTTGGTTTAGCTTTTCCAGACACAACATCGCATAAGTGGTCAATTTGATTTATTAAAGTAAATCTACTCAAACGAATATTAAAATCCTTATGATAGATTGGTTTCCACCAACTTCTCTCACCTTTATTGTACCAATGTTTTAAATTAGGAAATTGTATCGAGCCTTTTGTCCCCCCAATAAAATATGCTGATTGATTTGTTGTAGGGTATGCAGGGTTTTCTCCAGCTGTAAGCTCATAACTGTAAGGAGCTACAATTGTATCAGAAACACTTAATGTACATAACGCGCCTGATCTAAAGGAAAAATTAACAATAGCGGTATCTTCAACTTCATATTTTCTAATTTTATTTGAGGTTGTTGCTTGAACATGTGTTATGGGACCTAATAAGTAACAAATAAGATCAATATCATGGACTAGATTAATACCTAGAGGACCTCCTCCTTTTTTAATACGCCATTTTTCTTTGTACCAATCTTTATTTTTGTATAACCAGCACATAACATTAGCAGCAACAATTTTTCCAAGATTTCCGCTATCGATTTGTTTCTTTACTTTAGTTACGATACTGTTGTGCCTTCTATGATAGCCGATAAGAAGATGAGTTTTATTTTTTTTTGAGCTTTGAATAATTTTTTTTGCTTTTGAAATATTATCGGAAATTGGTTTTTCTAATAAAACAGGTATTTTTGCATTTAAAAAACTTATCGTATGTTTTTCGTGAAACTGATTGGGTGTAGCAACAATTACGGCATCTGGTTTATTTTTATTTAATAATTCAGTCGATGATCTATAGAATGGAACTTTAAATTTTTTAGCATGAATTATAGAATTTTTATTTACATCTACAATTGAATGGAGTTTTGCTTTTTTTGAAATACTTAAAGCTTTTAAATGTTGACTCCCCATCAAGCCAATCCCAACAACTGCAATCTTTATTTTGTTTTTCACTTTAATATTTGAAATTAAATTTATAGTTATTTTGTCGATAGCCGCTTTTCATGACTTTAAGGTAGTATTTTGCCGGTTTTAAAATAGGAGTTTTTCTTTTCATGAAATAATACATTACATTTTTATTTTTTTTATTAAAAAATTTTTTTATATATAACTTAGGATAGTCTTCGTATCTATCTAATTTTTTCTCAGTTATTTTATCTATTTCATAGATAATACCTTTCACACTTGAACCCTTTTTTCTTTGTATATCTGGTACCCTATATTTTGATCTAAAGACTAATTCAAAATCTTTTAAAATATGCTTACTTAGATATTTAGCGTTTTTATATTTTTTTAAAAAAATTTTTTTATTAAGATTTGTACCATAAGCAAAGTACAAAAGTTTCTTAGTATTTATCATTAAAAAATTTTGTTTGAGATTTGAACTTGGTCTGGATGAATACAAGCTTTACCACCAAAACCTAATTTTTTAACCATATTACATGATTTTTCAAATCCATTTAAATCTTTAAAGTTTAAAAAAGAGGTATCTATTGGGCTCTTAATATTTTTAGATTTATTTACTATATTTTTTCTAAATTCTAATATTTCTTTTTCATCTTCTGAAATCTTAAGATTTATAGATTTAGCTAAATCATGAGAGCCAAAAGATATAATTTGAATTCTTTCTGAAAAAGAGCAAATTTCCTCAAGATTAGCTAGACCATTTATACTTTCCAAAATTGGGATTATATCAGTTTTCAATTTCTCAGTTTTTTTTAATAATATATCTATCTCAATTAATTGTTTTTTTGTTTCTGTAAATGGAAGAAATATTCCAGGGAATTTTTCTGATGTAACAAATTCTAAATCTGAATTATTATTTATCCTTATATATGTTTGATCTTTATTAACATTGCATTCTTTTATTATTTTTTTAGCCTGTTTTTTCTGATCTTCAGGAACAGTTGATTCTAAGTCAATAACAATTAAATCTGCATTTAATGTATAAGCTTTTTTAATTTTTTTTTCTTCATGTCCTGGAACAAATAAAACAGATCTATATTTCATATTTACTTAATTTATTATAATCCAGGTCAATACCTAGACCTGGTCCTGAAGGTAATTTATATTTCCCATTTAATGCTCTTTTAAAATTAGGATAAAATTCTTGATCGATATCTAAATAGAATCTCTCAATATAGGTATCTTTTTCCATTAATGAAGCTAATTGAAGTGTAGCTAAAAAACCTGGTCCAAAATAAGCAGTATGTGGCATTACAGATATATTATTTTTTTCTGCATGCTGGATTATTTTGAACATCTCATAAATTCCACCAACTTTAATTACTGACGGTTGAACAAAAGTAACTGCTTTTTGTTTGATCATTGATTTAAACTCAAATTCTGTACACGCATTCTCTCCGCAGGCTATAGGTATTCCAAGTTCTTTATTTAATCTTGCAAGAGTTTCATAATCTTCTGGTGGGTAAATAGGTTCTTCCAACCAAGTAAGTTTCATACTTTTTAAAAAATCTTTTTTGGATAATGTTTCTTCATAAGTCCAAGGACAATTAGTGTCTAACATTAAAGGAAGATTACCTGTTCCTTTTCTTCCAGCTTCAATACAATCATTTTCTATTTCATGAAGTTTTATAGCTTGGTAACCATCATCTAATGATTGCTTACATTTTTGCTCTATTATTTTTGGATCACCATATCTAAAAAGACTTGAATAGGCTTTAAATAGATCTTTATTTTTTTTTCCTAACAATTCATGAATTGGCTTATTTTTTTCTTTGCCTAAAGCATCCCATAATGCAATTTCAACACCAGATATTGCAAACATTGTTATCCCGTATCTACCAAATAAGTGCAAAGATTTTTGAAGAGTTAAAAGAAGTTCTGGTATATTACTCATATCTTTTCCAACGAGTAAAGGAGCCACCATCTCTTCAATTGCTATTTTTACTGCTTTCCAACTTGTATAACCAAAGGCTTCACCCCAACCAGTGATACCTTTATCTGTTTCAATTTTAACTAGGTTAAATTCTAAACTTTTCCATTCTTTTCCATGAAAAATTACCTTTTTTCCTCCATGGCTAAACGGCATACTCAAAGTGATTGCTTTGATTGATTTAATTTTCATTATCTAAATTTTTTGAAATTTGGCTTTCTTTTTTCTAGAAAGGCCTTAGCGCCTTCTGCCTGTTCTCCAGTTTTAAAATAGCCAGGAGCAACTTCTTCAACCATACCTTTTTGTGTGATTTTTAAAATTTCTTCAAATTGTTTTCTAAAACTGGCCTTTAATATTTTTAAACAAGTTGGTGCAGCTTTTAAAATTTCATCGCCATATTTCTTAACTTCCTCATCTAATTTATCTTTTTTTACAACTGAATTTACCAAACCCCAATTCATCATCTCTTTTGCTGAGTATCTTTTACAAGTCATCCACATTTCTCTTGCTCGTTTATGTCCTAAAATATTTGCAGAATGAGCAACGATAGCTCCTCCGGCTGGAGAACCAACTCGGGGACCATTTTGTCCAAATATAGAATTCTCACTTGCTATAGTTAAATCACAAAAGTAAGCCATATGATTTCCACCACCAATCGCGTACCCATCAACTTTAGCTATGATTGGTTTACTACATTTTGTTAAGTGAATATGAAATTCGTATTCATGATCTTGAAATTCTTTAGAACTTTCCCAATTCATATCTCCACCAGAGCAAAAGGCTCTATCTCCAGCACCTGATAAAACTATTACTCCAACTTCTTTATCTTTTTCTGCAGCATCAAGAGCTGTCTTAAGTTCTTGAAGAGTTACTGGTGTAAAAGCATTTAACACTTTAGGTCTATTTATAGTGACATGAGCGTAGTCACCTTTGACTTCATATAATATATCTTTAAATTGCATGTGATCTAATCTCCTCTACAGATTCTGGATTTAATAGCGTTGATAAATCACCTGGGTCTTGGTTTGATAAACATGATTTTATAACTCTTCTCATTATTTTCATATTTCTTGTTTTAGGTAAATCTTTTACAAAAATTACCTTATCAGGCTTAAATGATTTCCCTAAATCTTTTATAACTAAATCTTCAAAAAAACTTTCTTTTTGATCATTATTTTCTGCTGGAACGATAGATAAAATAATTTTTGACCCTTTATTTGCGTCAGGTATTCCAACAGCAGCGACCTCTTTTGCTTTTCCACTTTTGACTATTACGCTCTCGAGCTCTGATGGACCAATTCTTTTGCCTGATACTTTTATAGTATCATCAGATCTTCCATGTAAATACCAATGGCCGTCAGTGTCTCTACTTGCAAGATCACCATGTACCCAATAATTTTTAATAACACTCCAATAATTATCGATGTAACGCTTGTCGTCATTCCATAAACTCTTTGTTAATCCGATTGATGATTTTCTCATGACCAATTCACCCATTTCATTTGTAGAAACTTTTTTTCCATCTAAATTTAAGATGTCTGCACTCATTCCAGGAATGGGAGCATTAAAAGATCCAACCTTAAAAGGACGATGTAAACAACAATGTAAAATAGAACCAGAAACTTCAGTGCCTCCAGCTGAATTCATAATAGGAACTTTAGATTTACCAATGACTTGAAATAACCATTTCCAAGGTTTTTCTGTCCAAGGTTCTCCACCAGTACAAATCATTCTTAATGAGCTCAAATCTAAATCTTTAAAAAGTTTTTCATCTTTCATCATTTGTGCTCTGATGAGAGCAGGGGAAAGCTCTGTCCAGGAAACCTTGTATTTTTCAATGAGTTTCCAAAAACGCACTTCATCAGGAAAATCAGGAACTCCCTCAGCGATTACCATTTGTGCTCCATGTGAAGAAGCTATTGTTGCAGACTTAGAACCCACCATCCATCCCATATCGGCCATACACAAATGAATATCAGTTTGTTTAAAGTCTGCTAAAACTCCTTCATCAAACGACATCTTAGCAACTAAACCAATATGAGTATAAACACATCCTTTCGGTTTTCCAGTTGTACCTGATGTAAAGTGGATAATAGCAGGATCTTCAGCATCAGTTTCCTCTGTCTTTAAATTATCAGAAACATTTTGAAAATTTTCCCAATTAAAGATTTTCTTTCCTTTCTCTTTTCCCAATAAAAAAATTTTTTCTAAAGAAATGACTTGATCTAATTCATTTTTGATTTGATCAAACATTCTTATTTCTTTTGCTTTTCTAAATGTTTTCTCAACAGTAAATATACCTTTAGCTTTTGCTATGTTGAGTCTTTCAATAACTGCCTTTGATCCATATCCAGAGAATAAAGGTAGCACTACACACCCAATTTTTAAAATAGCAAAGTAAGCAATATAAGTTTCTATAAATTGAGGCATGTAAAGTGCGATTACATCACCTTTTTTAAAGCCATTTATTTTCAAAGTATTTCCAACCTTTGAGATTTGCTTATCAAATTCTTTATAAGTAATTGAGCTTTCTTTCCCGTCTTCTCTTTCAGCAAAAATGAAAGTGTTGTTAAAAAATTCCTTATCTTTATGACGATCTATACAATTTAAAACTATATTAGTTTTACCTCCGATACACCACCTTGTCCAAGGAGTCCCTTTTGATTCATCTAATATTTTTGAGTAAGGTTTATAAAATTTTAAATCCGAAAATTTGATCACATTGTCCCATAACCATCCAGGATCAGAAAAACTTTTTTTCTCAAGCTCATCATAATTTTTTAGTTTACAATGTTGTATAAACTTAGTTAGTTTTGAATTTCTAATCTGCTCTTTTGATGGTTGCCAAATAATTTCTTTAGACACAAGTCTTATACGTACATACCCTCTTTAATCTTAATAATATTATACATCAGGTCATTTAAAGGTGTTTTAATCCCATGTTTTTTTCCAATTTTAGAAACAGCTCCACTTATGAAATCAATTTCTGTTTTTCTATGCTTTACCACGTCAAATGCCATAGAAGATTTATTAGTTTGTCTTGAGTCTACTATTCTATTGAACATTTCTAAACAATCACTTTCACTTACATCAACTCCATCGGCTTTTGCTACTTCTCTAGTTTCAAGGATTATATCTTTACCTAATTTTCGAGACATGGTCTGATTTTTATTAGAAATGTATAAATCTGTATGATGTAAATCAAATATTGCAGATAAAGGACCAATTGCTGTTAAAGCAAATAATTTCATCCATTTTCTTCTTTTGATATTTTCTTCAGCAATTGTTTCTAAGCCATGTGCAGTAAAAGTTTCAGCTAAATTTTTTACCCTTTCACTTGAACCACCTTCGTATTCACCAATCCATGATGGCAAACTTGCGTGGTTTTGAATTATTCCAGGACCTTGAATACTAGAAGCTTGTGTTGTGGAACCACCTAAAACTTTTTCTTTACCAGCTATTTTTTGCATGATTTCTTCATGCCCAATACCATTTTGAAATGACATTAGCACTGTATTATCTCCGATAATATTTTTTGAATTGGATAAAGCCTGCTCTAATGCAGTGGCTTTACACATAATAATTATTGCATCTACTGGTTTTAAAGTTTTTGGATCAGTCGTAGCATGGATCTTTACAGTTCGATCTCCTCCATGACCCATCATTTTTAAACCTTTACTGTTAATTTCATCTACATGTTCTTTCCAAACATCAATAAGATGAACCTCTAAACCTTTTTCAGCTAACAACCCGCCGAAAAGACAGCCCATAGCACCAGCACCCAATACTGCAACTTTTGTATCTTTCTTTATCATTAAGCTTTCATTTTAACTTGAACACCAAAGAATCCTGTTGGCTTGATCATTAAAACAACTATCATTAATAAAAAGGCGTATAAATCTTTGTGACTTCCAGAAATATAAAAAGAAGAAGCTGTTTCAAATATTCCAACTGTAAAACCGCCAACTATTGCACCAGGCAGATTACCAAAACCACCTACTACCGCAGCAGCAAAAGCTTTCATAAGAATGATATAACCCATGAATACAACAACTTGATAAGTTGGACCAACTAAAGTTCCTCCTATACCTGCTATGGCGCAAGCAATACCAAAAATAATTGATATGTATAGTGGTACATTTATTCCAACCAGATTTGAAACATCTTTGGAGTAAGCTACAGCTCTGATACCTAATCCCATTTTTGTTTTATTTAAAAAGAACCAAAGACCTGCAGCTACAGATAAACCAACTACAATCATCCAAATATAAGTAATCGGTAAAAATAGTCCTCCAATTTCCATTGGTAAACCTAATTCAGCAGGGAAAGGTTTTGCTACTGGATTCCAAATTAAATAAGCAACGTTTATTAAAACTACTGAAAGACCAAATCCACATATGATTATTCCCATTCCAGCTACAGTGTAACCGCCACCTTTTTTTGTTAGAGGTCTTAAGAAAACTCTTTCAATAAAAACCCCAAATAAACCCATTGAAACAAAGGCTGTAAATAAACAAACGACATAAATTATCCAACCATAAGCATCAGGAAATATATTAAAAATCCAATCTTGATTACCCAAAAGATTAAACATGGTAAGACCGGCAAAAGCACCTATCATGAAAAATTCGCCGTGAGAAAAATTAACTACATCTAGACCTGTGTAGATCAACGAAATTCCAAGCGCAACTAAGCCATAAATAATACCAACAGAAAGACCAATTGTTAAAACTGATTTGAGCGATTCAATATTCATATCGGGGCTATTCACACACCAACCGATATAGAGAAGCACAAATGTTCCGAATATGATATTTTCACCTTTTTTTCCAATCCTCAGTTTATTAAACATTCGCTTTAGTCCCTCCAAGATATGACTCTTTTACACTTTCGTCGTACATTAATTTCTTACTATCGCCCTCAACATTGATCACACCGTCTTTAATTACATACCCGTAATCAGCAAGTAATAATGCCATCCTAACATTTTGTTCAACGACTAGAACTGTTAATCCATCTTGTCTAATTCTATTAATATTTTTAAAGATATCTAAAACTATTTGAGGCGCTAGAGCAGCACTGGGTTCGTCTAGCATTATCATTTTAGGATTAGACATTAACCCTCTTCCAATACATAACATCTGCAACTCTCCACCTGATAACGTTGCGGCCAATTGATCTTTTCTTTCATTTAATCTTGGAAAATAGTTATAAACCTTTTCTAAATTATCTGACAGTTGTTGTTTACTTTTTAAAATAAATCCACCTAATTTTAAATTTTCGGTAACAGACATTGCAGGGAAAACATCCTTTCCTTGAGTTACTTGCACTAATCCTTTTCCAACTATTTCGTGAGCAGGCAAGTTTTGAATTTGCTCACCATTAAATTCGATCGTACCTTTCCATGATCTAATCAATCCAGATGCAGCTCTAAGAATAGTTGATTTGCCTGTCCCATTACCACCAAGCAATGCAACTATAGATTGTTTTTCAACTTTCATATTAGCTCCATTTAAAATTTGTACAGAGCCATATCCAGAAATTAGTTGATCTATCTTAAGCAATCTTCCTCCAATTTTTTTTTCTGATTTACCAAAAATGTAACTATTAGTCATAGACATTATAACTATTATTTTATAGCCTTAGCAACAATTAAATAACAAATGGGGGAAATAATGAATAAACTTAAATTTGTTTTTTCAGCAATTGTCTTTTCCGCAGGTTTAGTAATCACGACTTTAGCTCAAGCAGAAACAATCAAAATTGGTGTTTCTTTTAGAATGCTATCAGATGTTGGTTATAAACACGGAGAGTTAATTACTGATACTGTTGCAAAGTGGAATAAAGAAGGCACTATCAACGGTCAAAAAATCGACTTAACACTTTATAACGATGAGTGTAAATCTGAAAAAGGTGTAGCAAACGCAACAAAACTTGCTTACCAAGATAAAGTTCACGTTATAATTGGATCTAGCTGTAGTTCTGTAACATTACCTATGGTACCTGTTTCAGCTAAAGCTAAAGTTCCACAAATCATACCTCACTCAACAAATGCTGACATTACTAAAAAAGGTAGTGAATACATTTTTAGAGTACCTGTATCATCAAGATTTTACAAAATCGTACAAGGTAAATTTACTGCAGAAAATCAAGGTACTAAGATAGCTTACATCTATGGTCCAGATGCTGCTGGTAAAGATTTTGCATTATCTTTAGCTGATTACATGAGAGAGAACTACAACGTTGAGCCAACTTATATGGTTCAATCTGGAGAAAAAGAAACTGACTTTAGAAGTTACTTAACTAAAGCTAAAGCTACTAATCCAGAAGTTCTTGTAATTTCAGCTTTATTGGATGAAACAGTTAGAGGACTTGTACAATCGTATGAAGTTGGAATACCAAAATCTGTTCACAGAGTAACAGCTTCTATTGGTTCTAAAGTAGAAATACCAATAAATGCTGGTTCTGCTGCAAAAGGTGTAACTTTCTCAGCTGCATTTGCTGCATCTGACACTAGACCTGTAGCTAAGAAATTTGTGAAAATGGTAAAAGACAAATATGGTGTTGTACCTGGTCACGACTTTTCACAAATGATGGACTTACTAGATATTCTAGAGATAGCTCTTAAAAAAGTTAAATTCACTGGAGATCTAGCAGCTGACAGAAATAAAGTTAGAGACGCAATTGCTGCGACAACTGACTTTAGAGGTTTAGCTTCTGGTCCAATCAATTTCTGTAAATCAGGAACGCCTGAGTGTAGAGATGGTAACAGAACACCTGTTATGATTGAGTACACTAAAGGTGGAAAAAACTTTAAAACAAAAGTTGCTGGTACTGTAACATTTAATGCTAGCGCTGGTTTATAATAGTTAAAAAAATTGTGAGCGGTAGGTAAAACTACCGCTCATTTTTTCAAGGAAACCACAAAAATGATAAACGTTAATAAATTGAAGAAAGTTAAAAGCAACTTTCCTGTAATGGTTGGCAAAAGTGCTATTTCAAAAAAAGATTGTGAAAAACTTATAGAAGAAATTCGGAATGCAAAATCATTCGATGATTTAATACAAGGTGGTAGAAATAGAATTAACAAAGGGTCAAGTAATTTTAAAAATTATTTAAAAAAATCAAAATTATCTAACAAATTATATAAACAATTTAATAGCCAATCTTTTTACAAAAAAGTTGAAAATAGATTTAAAAAAACTTTTAAGGATTATGGTTGGTCCAATGCATACTTGCCTAGCAAATTTTTGAGGGAAAAATTTACAAATAAAAAATTGATGAATTCAAAAGAATTAATGAAAATGTTAGGTAAAACTTACAAAAACCCGAATGTAAATTTAGACATAGATTTTTCTGTTTCTAGGGGTGGTTATAGGTTAAGACCGCACAGAGATGATGTAACAAGACTCTATAATTTTCTTATTTATTTAAACGATATACCAAAAAAAAACGGCGGAGCTTTATCAATTTTTAAAAAGAAAACTGATATGAAATATAGAAAAAGTTTTAAAAGATTTCCTGGTATTTCTGAGCTAGCAAAAGTTAAAGAATTTACTCCGTCAAAAGGGAGTGTAATTTTTTTCCAATCCACACCTAACTCTTACCATGGTGTATCTTTATTTAGAGAAATCAAAGGCAAGAAAAGATTTTTTATTTATGGAAGTTATGCTTTAAGCAAACCTGTTGTATGGAGATATAAAAACGTTAGCTATTTACCCAAAATTAAGAGAACAAACAAAAGAATGCTCACATCTTCACACGACTCAGATTATTTAATGAGAGAAGTTGGATAATGGAAAAATTTAAATCGATTATCAGAGATTATCCTTTTATTGCTTTTATTATAGCTTTCGTCATCTTGGCTTTTGTACCATCAGTAGTTTTCACGGATGTTTATCAGTCACATTTAGCTACTTTAATATTTGTGAATATTGTAGTTGCCGCAGGACTAAACATTGTTAAAGGTTATTGCGGTCAGGTTACAGTAGGACACGTTGGTTTATTTGCAGTAGGTTCTTATACCGCTGGAACATTGTTTTTATATTTAGGACTAGGTTTTTGGGCAACTTTACCCATAGCTATAATAGTTACTGCATTTTTTGGAGTAGCAATGGGGATTCCATCTTTTAGATTGGAAGGTCCTTATTTAGCTTTAGCGACATTAGGTGGGGGTGAGGCGATAAGATTATTTATAGAAAACGGAAACTTTTTTAGATCTACATTTGGTATTTCTGATATTCCAACACCTTCTTTAATGGGTTACAACTTCGACTCCCCAGATAGATATTATTTTATCTCAATGACAATAATGATTATAGCGGTTTACTTCTCATTCAGTATTTTAAGATCTGGAGTTGGAAGAGCGTTTATGTCTATCAGGGAGGATCCAATTTGTGCTGCAGCCGCTGGAATTAATGTAAAAAAATATAAGATCTTAGCTTTTATTCTTAGCGCTATGTTTGCTGGTGCTGCAGGTGCAGTTTATGCTCATATGCCCCCAGGATACATTCATCCTAATAATTACACAGTTATAGAAATGGTAACCTTCTTAGCTATGGTTGTCCTAGGAGGTCTCGGTCATATTTGGGGTGGAATTATTGGCGCTATAGTAATTACAATTGTTTATGACTTAACTAGACCATTATATAAATATCAGCTTTTAATATTTGGTTTAACAATTGTATTAACTATTTTATTTATGCCTAAGGGTTTAGGCGGTTTTATTGACAGATATTTCTTAGAAAAGAGATTTAAAAAGAAAACTGGAACAGAAAAAACAACATGATTTTAAAAACTAAACAATTATCTAAATCATTTGGTGGTTTGAAAGCTATAAATAAAGTTGATTTTGAACTTCCAAAAAATGAAATTAGAGGAATAATTGGACCCAATGGCTCAGGCAAAAGTACATTTTTTAATTTAGTTTCAGGAATCTATGATAGCGATCCTGGAAGCTATATTGAGTTTGATGGTCATGATATTACTTTTGCACCTCCACATGAGATTGCTAGCTATGGTTTATCAAGAACGTTCCAATTACTAAGACTTTACCAAGATATGACAGTTATAGATAATGTTATGTCGGGATATCATACTAGAGTGCCTTACAAGTTTTTCGATGCAGTCATAGGAAGAAAAAAAATCTGGGATCAAGAAAGAGCTATCAAAGAAGAAATGATGGAACTTCTTTCTTTTGTGGGATTAGCAGACTATGCAGAGCTAAATGCTAGTGAACTTTCTGGAGGTCAAAGAAGATTATTAGTTTTAGCAAGGGCAATCGCCATGAAACCAAAATTACTAATGTTAGACGAACCAGCTGCAGGTTTATCCCCAGTCAACGTAGATAATTTAATGAAAATTATTATGCAGCTAAAAGAAAAATATGGCCTTACTCTTATTATTATAGAGCATATTTTAAAGGTCGTAATGGATACTTGTAATTCAGTAACTGTTTTTGACCATGGTCAGAAAATTGCAGAGGGTACTCCAGCTCAAGTAAAAGATGATAATGCTGTAATCGAGGCGTATTTGGGTAAAAAAATGGACGATGAAGAGATGAGAAAAGCACTTGCAGTCTAAAATAAATTTGATAATATTTTTCCATTCATTACGATTCAATGAGCCAAAATATTAAAAAAATTTTTGAGAAACAAGGTTTCATAAGATTAAAGGGTGTTTTAGATTATAAAGAGGATTTAGAACCAATTTTAAATGATATGGCTTTTATCATGGATAGGCTCATTCATAGATTTGTTCCTAAAAGTGATAAAGTAAAAGTACTAAATTATGAGTTTAAGAAAAAATATTCATATTTGGTTTCTTTAGATATTCCTGAACTTGATCAATATTTTAACATAAGACTTCCTGAAAAAAACATAAACGCTAATAGTGATTTTTTTGCGAGTCAATCAATATGGAATTTAATTAAAAATAAAAAGATTTTAGATAAGATTGAAAAAATTCTAGGTCCCGAGATAGCTTCTAATCCTTGTCAAAATTCAAGAATTAAACAACCTGAAAAAGGTGTTGCAAAAAAGAATTTAAATGACGGCTTAGTTGGAAGAACACCTTGGCATCAAGATGCTGGCGTTATGAATAAAAAAGGACAGAAGGGTACTGAATTAGTAACGTGTTGGATACCTTTTACTAAAACAAGAATAGAAAATGGTTGTATGCTTGCTGTAAAAGAAAGTCATAAATTTGGACTTGTTAACCACGATTTTGGAAGTAAGGGACAAGTAGAAGTTAGAGGCAAAGAAATAATCGATAAATTATCAACCGTGCCCCTTGAAGCTGATGTCGGCGATATAATATTGTTAAATAGATATCTACTTCATTGTTCACTACCAAATAAATCAAAAAATTTTAGAATAAGTATGGACTTGAGATATAATAAAGCAGGTCAGCCTTCAGGAAGAGATCCATTACCTAATTTTGTTGTCAAAAGCAAAAACAAAAATAAAATCAAAGTGCAAAATTACAAACAATGGATTGCTTTATGGGAAAAAGCTAAAGTAAAATGCATTCCAAGAAAATGGTCTTATAAATATCCTCTTCCTACTTTCAAAGGAACTAAAAGAGATTTAGCAAATATTATTTAATGAATTCAAAATTATCGGAGAAGAATTATCTTCCCGAATTTTTTCTAGCTTGCCTAGGGTATTTTTTATTTGTAACTCAAGATGCAATAGTAAAATATATTGCTGAAGATTACGACATAATACAGATAATTTTCGTCAACTCCTTGTTCGCTCTTATACCTATTATTTTGTACACCCAAACCCTCGATGGCTGGAAAGAATTAAAGGGTGCTAATTTAAAAATTCATTTTTTTAGAACTTTAACGATGGTGTTAGCTGTTTTTTTTGCCTACACAGGATTCTATTTATTACCAATGGTTACTATGTACAGTATTGTATTTTTAATACCATTATTAATAACCATCGGATCGGTTTTATTTTTAGGTGAAGTTGTTAGATGGAAAAGATTTACTGCTATAGTAATTGGTTTTATCGGTACACTTATTTCTATTAATCCTTTTGGAGCCGAAATTAACAGTTACGTATTTGTAGCTTTGTTGTGCCCAATTTTTGCATCTGCAAGTTATTTAATAGTAAGAAAATATGGTTATGAGGAAAGCTTGTTCTCATTTTTAATATTCGGAAAGATTTTTATGATATTGTTTTCTGGTATATTTGTATTCTTTGTTTTCAAAGAGATGACTTTTAATGATTTAGTTTTGAACGCTATTTCTGGAATTTCTAGAGGAACAGCCATGATATTTGTTATCAATGCCGCCAGACATCTGCCTGGAGCGATTTTTGGATCAATTTTATATACTCAAATTTTTGCAGGTGTATTTTTGGGTTATGTTGTTTTTAATGAGATACCTACAATTAATAATTATATAGGAAACTTAATTATAATTGCAGCAGGTGTATATATCGTTTTGAGAGAAGTAAAATTAAAGAAAAACATTGTTACTTCAACAGCAAGACACCCAACTATTCCTATTAAAAAAGATTAAAGTTTCTTTTTAAAATTTTCTAGAATTTCTTCACTAACATTTACTGAATTTTCAGGCCCAGGAAATTTCCCCTCTAAACTATCTTTGATAAATGCTTTTAAGGCTTTAACTCTTTCGATTTCAATTTCATCTTTCATCTTTTTTAAATTTGTATAAGCTTTTGCATGTCTAGGAGACTTTTCTTGCTCTCCACAGATATCGTTCATGAATAGATACATAACATCAGCTTTTTTTCCAGATCCTAGAGATACAGTTACAATACTCGTCCTTTTTGATATTTCCCCCATAATATTTTCAGGAATAACTTCACATTCGGCTGAAAAGGCCCCAGCATCCTCTAAACGTTTAAATTTTTTAAATAGTTCGTATGCTTCATCAGCAGTTTTACCTACAGCTCTTAAGCCACCAATCCATGTAGATTTTCTAGGAACCAAACCTAAATGACCCATAACTGGAACATCTTCTTTTGCAAGCATAGAAACAACATCCATACTTCTGGCAGTCATAACCGCATCAGCACCATTCTCTAAAGCTTTAAAGGCTCCACGTAAAACATCCTCGGCTGTAGGATAATTATGTAGTTCGAGTGCTGCCGTATAAAAAAGAAACTTGGATCCTTCCCGAACCTTCTTAACATTTGAAGCACTTCCTATTATCATGTCAAAACCTGCTTCTTCAGCTGCTTTTGCCTCTAATGAATTATTTGCAGTTACTTGTGTAAGAATTTTTTTTCCTTTAGCTTCAATAATATCACCGACAGTGACAGTTCTTTTTGCAGGATTAGCTGCCCACGTATAAATATTTTTCATATTTATATTTAATCAAACTAATTAGTATTTTTCAATTCCTTGTAAATATTGTTTACTCTATGGACTTCTTCGGCGGTATTGAAATAGCATTCATATTCAATTTCATTGGGGGTTACATCGAAATGATAATGACCTGCATCCTGAGCACCTTTATAAGAATGAAAATGAGTGTGTTCTCCTGATTCTCTTAAATCTAATTTTCCTCCAGAGGGATCATTAGTCCATAAAACTGAATAGCATTGAAAATGTGGCCCTATAGGATCGTAAAATTGTAAAAAATCCCTAACACATTTCATTTGTTTTGGATCATAATATTCGTGTTTTATATCTGCATAGTCTGGTTGGACATGGGATTTAATCTTACCATTTAAGATCCTAAACACACCACCCAGCGCAACACTAAAGTTTGTTTGTAAATTTTCAATTAGTGCAGTTCTCATAGATTGAGGTAAAGAGCCTTGCTCACCTGACCTTCCTTTAATTTTAATCTTTATAACATCTCCTTTTTTCCCCTCAGAGTAATAGATATTTCCTAGTCCGCCATGTTTTCGGTGATTGTAAGGAGTTGATTTACATTTATTATTTTTATCTACTTGAGCAATTATAGATTTTGACTCGTTAGTAATTAAATTCTCATTAATGATAAGTTCTCCACAGTGACCCTCTAAACACGACATAGCTCCTGAACCTGCACCTAAAGCATATGATTTTTCAGAGCCTATTCTTTTTGCTATTTCTTCATAATCAAATTCTGTACCTATGAACCTTTTATCGTGCATGTATGGTTCGCCTCCAACATCAACAATTCTTTGGTTTCCACTTATACCTTCAGCAGGGCAATCCCATTTTCTTAGATCAGGGCATTCAACAATCGAAACATCAACTTCAACATAGTTTTTAGATAAACCTTTTTTTAAAGCTTCGCTTACTTGTTTTAAGGAAATTTGATGAAACTTGGCTTTTTCGATTGTTAATTCCATAATCTATTAATATCATTTAAAGAAGTTTATCAATTAAATATAATTTTTGTTATGAACAAGTTGGGCACAGAACTAGCTAATGCATGGATGAGGAAAACTTTAGTTGATCTAAATGGGTTCAGCGAAAATGAAATTCCAAAAAATCGAGATGAAGCATACAAAGCTTTAAATTTATTTTATGAAGAATTGGATAAAAAAACAGTAGGTTGGAAAATAGGGGCAGTTGCAAAAGAAGTTCAAAAAGAGGAAGGCTTTGATGGGCCTGTTCCAGGAAAAATTTTTAAAGAAACTATTTTACCTTCTAATTGCTCAATAAAATATTCAGAAATCCCTCACTCCAACTTGGAATGTGAATATGCATTTGAAATTGATCAAGATGTTAAAATTGATGGTGAATTACTTAATAAGATAAATAATTTTAAATTATATACAGCTATTGATATTACATCTTCTAGATATTTACAAAGTTCAAAAAATAAATTTGATAAACTAGTTCAAATGTATCTTGGAATTTCTGACCATGGAAATGGAGGTAAGATTATTATCGGAGAGGAGATAAGGAATTGGCAAACTACAGACATTAATAAAATTAAGATAAAATTAAAAATCAACGACAAAGTTACTGAACCCTATTTCACTGGAACAAAGAGAATAGATCCTAGAGACTCATTAAAAGCTTTTGTTGATGAGTTTAAAGATAAAAATATAAGCTTTAAAAAGGGAGATTATCTACTTTGTGGTTCTTTGACTCAACCGTACAAAATTAACATGAAAGATAAAATTATTGTGACTTACGAAAATTTAAGAGATATTAATATTAAGATCTTATGAAAACAGCATTAATCACAGGGGCTAGCCAAGGCATCGGAGCAGCAATAGCTGATAAGCTTAATGATAAAAAAATTAAAGTTATTTTAGTTTCAAGATCAAAAAATAAATTAAAAAGTTTTCAAAAGAATTTAAAATTTCCTAAAAATTCTTTAATCATTTCCAAAGACTTGAGATCATTATCTGCATGCAATTCAGTTGCTAAAAAAATTAAAAAGTTGGATTACCTCATAAATGTAGCAGGGGCAACAAAGGGAGGAAAATTTTTAAATTTGAATGACAATATCTGGGAAGATGGATTTAATTTAAAATTTAAAGCTGCAGTAAGATTAACCAGAGCTTTTTGGGCTGCCCTCAAAAGAAGCAAAGGAAAAGTTATTAATATTGGAGGAGGGGCCGCTAGAAATCCTTCAAATACATTTATGATAGGCGGCGCTGTTAATTCAGCGTTAAATAATTTTTCAAAAGCTTTAGCTATGCAAGGTAAAATTGATAAAGTTTCTGTATCGATAATTCATCCGGGTATGACTTTAACAAGCAGACTACAAAAACTTCTACAAACAGACGCAAAAATATTTAAAAGAAGCGTTAAACAAATCTTAAAACAAAGGTGCAAAATTGAGAAAATAAAAAGACCTACAAAACCTGAAGAAGTCGCAAATTTAGTTTTTAAGCTGATTAAAGATAAAAATTCAAATTTTAAAAACCTTTCAATAGACGGCGGAAAAATTAAAAATTTAAGATGATTGTATACAGTCATCCAGATTGTTTACTAAAATTTAATGGACAAGGTCATCCGGAGAGAAAAGAGAGATTAGATAGCATTCTAAAATCTATTAAATCATCCGATTTAAAAGTAGATTTTAAAGAGGCTCCTATGGTGGATTTAGAAATAGTTTCATTAGTGCATCCTAAGAAACATATTGAACAGATATTTGCTAATATTCCAAAAGAAGGAATTATTGGTGTTGAGAAGGAGCCATACGCAGATACAATGTTATGTCCGAATAGTGAAAATGCAATTTTAAGATCCTGTGGTTCAGGTATTGCTGCTTGTGATGATTTAATTAAGAATAATGAGCGCGTTTTTTGTGCAGTCAGACCTCCAGGACATCATGCAGAAACTGTTCGAGCTAGTGGCTTTTGTTTTATTAATAATATTGCAGTTGCAGCAAGATATTTACAAAAAAAATACAATATAGGAAAAGTAGCCATTATTGATTTTGATGTTCATCATGGTAACGGAACCCAAGAAATATTTTATAAAGATAAGTCTGTTGCTTATGGATCCTCTCATGAATTTCCATTATTTCCAGGAACTGGAGCTGAAAATGAAACTGGCGTAGGTAATATTTATAATGCCAATTTAAAAGCTGGTATAAAAAGCGATGAATTTCATGAAATTTTTGAAAAAAAAGTTTTAACTCCTATAGAAAAGTTTAAGCCAGAAGTTATTTTAATTTCTGCTGGTTTTGATGCCCACAAAAGAGACCCTCTAGCAAATATAAACTTAGAATCTAGTGATTTTTTTACGATTACAAAAAAAATAATTCAAATTGCTAATATTCATTCAAAAGGAAGAGTAATTTCTTTTTTGGAAGGTGGTTATGATCTACAAGCTTTATCTGAAAGTATAATTGAGCACCTAAAGGGTTTAGAGTCCCATATTTGACCAGTTATCAGGATTTTCAAATTTCTCTATTTCTTTTTTTGTTACAGGTCTAAAAATATAATAAATAATATATGCCGTCAAAAAAAACAGAAAAATTGAATTCATTATTTAATATTATCAAATTTTGAGTAAATTTTATCATTAAAATCTCAATATTTTCGTATTTTTTTATTCACACAGCACCCAAATCGTTCACATATAAAGGTGATTTAATAAACCAAAAGTTTAGAATCCGACTCATGGATCCAATTATAGTTATAGCTGCTGGCATAATTCTTGTGGTAACAGGGGCAATAGATCCTTTAATTAAAAATAAAGAAGACGTAGCTCAAGCACCTAAAACTGAAGTTTCAACGCCTGCTCCTGAGCCTAAAAAGGAGCCGGAACCAGAACCTGAGCCAGAACCAGAACCTGAGCCAGAACCTGAGCCAGAACCAGAACCTGAGCCAGAACCAGCTAAAGAACCAGAGCCGGAACCAGAACCTGAGCCAGCTCCACAAACTGAAGAGCCAAAAGAACAAGTTAACGCTGAAGCCAACCAAGAACAAGACGCTAAACCTGAAGACGAGGAAGTGAAACCAGTTACAGAAGAAACACCAATTGAAGAAGAAAAAGAGGGATTAAGTATTGTAAATATCATGTTGTACATTCTAGGTGCTATCGCAGTTATAGCTGCTGGAATATATTTCTTTATGAGAAGAGAGCCATCTCCACAAAGTGCAGCAGATATTGCAAGAGCTCAATCACAGGAACCAACACCTGAACCGCAGCCAGAACCTGAACAGCCAGTTCAAGAGGAAACACCAACAGAAACTACTCAAGAAGAACCTCAATCAGAAAATACAGACCAATCATCTAACACAGATCAATCATCTAATAATGATGATGAAAATAATAACAAATAAATTAAAATTTCTTTCCACCTTCAAGATAAGCACACTTTTCACAAGTTTTTTCAATTTTAGGCGGTTCATCTAAGTTTAGAACATCTTTCATTTCAATTATTTTTTTTTCTATCCAATCAGTATTTACTCTGTATGGGATTAGTGTAGTTTTAAAATCTATCTTATTATCAAATTTATTATTTGTTTTCTCCCCATTACAAACATAAAAAAAAGTTCGGTCTGAAACTTTAAAATTCATTTTTCTTAAGATATGAACATAAATATCCATCTGTAATTTATAACTAAGATGCCATTCAGCATCGAGATAAGAAGAAACTGTTACGGGATAAGTTGAAGATTGAGCTTTATAATCTACAACAACTAACTTTTTTTCAGTTAAATCAAACCAAATATCATCAATGCCTCCATGAATTATAAGATTTGTATTTTCATCCAAATATGAAATGCCACCTTTTAAAGAATTTCTCCACACATCTAAATCTTTGTGCTTATAAGGAACAAAGTTGAGTTTATGTTTAACCATAATTGGATGGGGTTTTTGTTCTTTTCTATACTGATCAAATTCTTTCTTTAATAACTCATCGACTGCAACGTTTAGAGCCCATCCAGGCATTGAGGGTTCTTTTAATCCTTTTACACGATCTAAATAAAAGCACCTTTTACAGCTCATGAAGTTGAAAAATTTAGACCTACTAATTTTAAAAGGAGTATTAGATTTTTTATCGTAAATAGAAGTTTTTCTTGTTCTGAAAGATACAGCGTCTTTCATTAAATTTGTTTTAGTCTTTTAATTACTTCTGATTTATCTAAAGACAAAATAACATCATATATACCTGGCCCAAATCTTGAACCTACTAGTGCTATTCTTATCGGTTGACCCACACCTTTAAAATTAGTCTTATGTTTATCAATTAAAGACTTGATTATAGGCTCTAAAGCTTCTCTAGATAAAGCGGATAGTTTTTCATACTCACTAGTAAAGTCTTTAATTACTTTCTTAGATAAATCATCAATAAGTTTTTTGTCATCTGTGCCAATTTCAATTTTATCATTAATAATATATTGGGCATTATTCCAAATATCCTCTAAAGTTTTTGCTTTATTCTTTAAAAAGCTCATTGATTTTAAAAGCATATTTTCTTTTGATTGATCTATAGGCTTTTTGTATTTAGAAACATATTCCTTAAAAAAATTGAAAAGATCTTTTTCATCAATGGATTTTATGTATGTTTCATTAATTGAATAAATTCTATTCATATCTAACTTTGAAGGAGATTTACCGACACCACTTAAATCAAATAAATCAATACTTTCTTGCTTAGTAAAAATTTCTTTATCTTTGTAAGACCATCCTAATCTTAATAAATAATTCCTTAAAGCGTCTGATATAACTCCTATTTTAATATAATCTTCAAGAGTGGAAGCATTATCCCTTTTTGACAATTTCTTTCCTTGCTCACTGTGAATTAGAGGTATGTGTGCAAAGTTTGGAACCACCCAACCCATGGCTTCGTAAATTTGTCTCTGTTTAAAAGAGTTAATCATATGATCATCTCCTCTAATAACATGAGTTATTTTCATTTCATGATCATCAACCGTGGCTGAGAGCTGGTATGTCGGAGTATTATCTTTTCTTAATATTACAAAATCCTCAATAGTTGAATTTGAAATATTTCTATCACCTTGAACTAAATCTTTAATAATTGTATTTCCTGATATTTTACTTTTAAATCTTAATACCGGTTTTACTCCTTCTGGAATTTTTAAATCTTTGGCATCTCTCCATTTTCTATTATAAACATATGGTATTCCTTGTTTTTTGCATTTTTCTTTTTGCTCATTAATTTCCTCTTCAGAGCAATAACATTTATATGCAAAACCTTTTTTTAATAGTTCTTCTGCAACCGCAACGTGTTTAGATATATTCTTAGATTGAATATATTCATTCCCATCATGTTCAATTCCGAGCCAAGCTAAAGATCTAATAATTTGTTTTTTGAATTCGTCTTTAGATCTTTCTTTGTCTGTGTCCTCTATTCTTAGAAAGTATTTACCCTTGTTCTTTTTAGCTAAAAGCCAGTTGAACAAAGCTGTACGAACGCCACCAATGTGAAGAGGCCCAGTAGGAGAGGGCGCAAACCTACAATTAAAAGACATTTATATTAATTAGACTATTTTAATGAAAGTTTCTATATAAAGAAACAAGTTTACCTTGAATTTTTATTCTATTTGCAGCGTAAATTTTAGTTCCGTAGTTTCGATTTGCTGCTTCAAGAGCGATAGTGTTTCCTTTTTTTCTTACTCTTTTTAAAGTAGCTTCTTGATCGTCTATTAAAACTACTGCAATCTGTCCATTATCTACATTGGAAACTTTTTTTATAATAACTGTATCACCGTCAGCAATACCTGCTTCAATCATTGAGTCACCTTTTACTTTAAGACCATAGTGCTCACCATTATTTTGAAGATCTTCTGGTAAAGCAACTCTATCAACTTCTTGTTGAATAGCTTCAATTGGTGTACCAGCGGCAATACTTCCTAATACCGAAACATCAGTAGATTTATTATTATTTTTATCTAATCCACCTTTGATAACGCTTGGAGTGAAAGTATTAAATATATCATTTGCGCTAGCGTTCTCTGGCAATTTAACCACCTCTAATGCTCTAGCTTTATGTGCTAATCGCTTAACAAAACCTCTTTCTTCTAATGCAGAAATTAATCTATGTATTCCTGATTTCGACTTAAGGTTGAGTGAATTCTTCATTTCCTCATAAGAAGGAGAAATCCCTGAAGATCTAATCTTCTTATTGATGAATATTAATAAGTTTTTTTGTTTTTTTGTTAGCATAGAACAAACCTCGTACATGTATGTTCTATAAAAGTTCTTTTTGAATTACAACTTCAAATAAATGGCTAATTTATTGAGTAATTTGAATTAATTTTTCCATTAATTCATCTGGATTGTCAGATTTTAAAAGTGATTCTCCAATAAGAAAATTTTTAATTCCGGTTTTTTCGTAAATATATTTAGCATCATCTGCAGTTTTAATTCCGCTTTCAGAAATAATAGGGCCTTTGTGTGTTTTAATAACTTCAAAAATTGAAATAGTGTTATTTAAAGAAACTTCAAGTGTTATCAAATTCCTATTATTAATTCCAATTAATGCTTGATCAAATTTTAAGGCCATTTCAGCTTCTTTTTGATCATGTACTTCTACTATGACTGATAGATTATGTTTTAACGCCTCAGAGTAAATCTCATCTGCTTGGGCTCCATTAAGAGCTGCAATTATTATCAAAATACAATCACAACCATAACTTTTAGATAATGCGATTTGGTAAGGATCAATAAAAAAATCTTTAGCTAAAATTGGAACTTTAATTTGTTTTTTTATATCTTGAATATAATCTAATTTTCCTAAAAAATGCTTTTCTTCCGTCAAAACCGAGAGGCAAGTAGCACCATTATTTACATACATTTTCGCGATTTCTAAATGATCAAAATTATTTACAAGAATACCAGCAGATGGGCTAGCTTTTTTGATTTCGGTTATTAAAGAAACACTCCGATTTTTTT
>CACNAY010000007.1 GCA_902618555.1 uncultured Pelagibacteraceae bacterium | reverse complement strand
AACATTACCAGCCAATGTGGTTATAAAATCAGTATTAAAATTTGGATCTTTTTTTCCAAGGTAATACCCTATACCAATTACAAAAAATACTGGAAGTATGACGTCAATCAGTTTGATATAGAGTTCCATTAAACTCTTACATCAGATTTTCGAGGCTTTCTCAACTTATTAGTGTTATAATTAATAGCCGTTTCGAACTCCATTAATCGCTTATGTATTGATCTTAATTCTGTTATTCTTGTCCAATTATACAAAAATACAGAAAAAGCGTCCTTTACCTCACCAAATGCATTTACTACTTGCATCATAATGCCCAAAGTGAACGCTGCAGTAAACAATCCTGGTGCCATTATTAAAAATGGTACAATTACAAATAATTGTCTATACCAAATAGCCCACAAATCAAAATATCCGTAGTGTAGAAATAGTTTATGGTAATTGAATTTTATCCCAGTAAATAATTGTAAAATCGTAGGAGCTTGAACATAATTTTTTCTGTCGTCTTCGCCATAAACTAATTCTTTTCTAAATGCAGCCTCAACCTTTTGATTGTTATATTCGAGACCAGGTAATTTTATTCCAACTAACCAACTAATAAGTATTCCACCTAAACTAAGAGTAAGCGCTACCCATACTAAAGATCCGGATACGTTGTTTAAAAAAGGTACAGTAACATTTGAAGAAAGAACCCATAAAATTGGTATGAATGCAATTAATGTCATTATAGCTTTAACAACTTGCAATCCAATTGACTCCACAATTTTTGCAAAATTCATACAATCTTCTTGAATTCTTTGAGACGAACCCTCTACTTTGGCCTCAGTAGCTCTCCAATAAGGCATATAAGAAAACGTCATGGCCTCTCTCCATCTAAATGCCCACAACCTTGTAAACCAATTAGTAAAAGCAAAAAGTGTAACGTAAGGAAGTGCTATATATAAAAACCTTTTAATTGACTCCCAAAACTCTGATATCTCGCGTTTCTCTGCTGTTTGAAGAATATCATAAAAATCCTTGTACCAACTATTGAAGAGAACATCCAAATAGGTTTGCAATACTAGCAAAGAAATAATAAAAAATCCTCCTCCGTAGGACCAATAAAACCATTTTTTATCTCTGAAAAAACTTCTCCACATATTTAATCTTTAAGAAAATTATCCGCGTATGATTTTATAACAAATTCTTTTTTATTAGGTTCAATAACATTATAAGATATATTATTTTTTTCAGCATATTCTATAGCTTTTTCTTTTGATGGAAACTTGAGAATAACTTCTTCAAGGGTATCCGTCGATGTCTCCCACCCCATTAAAGGATTTATTGAGGGATCTTTGGTTATAAATTCCAATACCCAATTTTTAAGTTTGCCCCTGCCCGATTGCATCGCAGTTTTAGCAGGGATATAAATTTTAGCTTTTTTCATGTCTATAATGGTCGGGGCGGCAGGATTTGAACCTGCGACCCTCTGGTCCCAAACCAGATGCGCTACCAGGCTGCGCTACGCCCCGAACGTCTGTTTTATAGGTTAATTAAGTGATTTTGGCAATTGAAAGATGGTCTCTATAGAAGTAAATAATACCAATGATACAGCATATTACAAAACCCTTTAAATATTTTTTTAAACTTGAAGCTGCTTCTGGGTTAGTTTTGTTATTTGCTGCAATACTAGCACTTATAATTAGTAATGGTGGTTTAAGTGAAATTTATTTTTCTACCCTAGAAAAATATATCACACTTGGTACTAAGGAGTTTGGTCTAAAACTAAGTGTTCTTCATTGGATAAATGATGTTCTGATGGCTATATTTTTCTTTTTTGTTTCATTAGAGATAAAACGGGAATTTATTCAGGGAGAATTATCTAATCCAAAACAAGCTATGCTACCTATCATTGGTGCTGTCGGAGGGATGGCAGTGCCGGCAATATTTTATATCGTTGTAAATTATTCTGACAGCACAACATTAAATGGTTGGGCTATACCTTCAGCTACAGATATTGCTTTCTCTTTAGGAGTTTTATCGTTATTAGGCAAAAGGGTTCCAATATCGCTTAAAGTTTTTTTAACTGCTCTAGCAATTATAGATGATTTAGGGGCAATTGTTATTATTGCATTTTTTTATTCTGGAAATATTGAAACAAAATATTTAGTTCTGATGTTATTATCTTTAATTGTTTTAATAGCTCTTAATAAATATAAAATAAAAAGTTTTATACCTTTCTTAATTGTAGGAATTTTTCTGTGGGATTTTACTCATCAATCAGGAATACATGCTACAATTGCAGGTGTTCTTTTAGCTCTAACAATTCCACATAACAAAAATAAGAGTAAAGAGTCAATGTTACTTAAATTAGAACATGGATTGTCACCTTATGTTGCTTTTGGAATAATGCCCCTTTTTGCTTTTGCAAATGCAGGAGTTTCACTTGAAGGACTTACTTTTGCTACTTTGTTAAATCCCGTGCCGCTTGGAATTGTTTTAGGACTATTTTTTGGAAAACAAATTGGTGTTTTTGCACTCTCTTATATTTCTGTTAAACTTAAATTTGCCGATAAACCATCCGGTTCTACTTGGTTAGCTCTTTATGGAGTTTCAATATTAACAGGTATTGGATTTACAATGAGTTTATTTGTTGGAAATTTAGCTTTTGCAAATAATTTAGAATATATGGATGGAGTAAAAATTGGAGTGTTAACTGGCTCGCTTCTTTCTACACTCTTTGGATATTTCTTACTGCTATTTTCTTCTAAGAAATGATCAATAAAGATATCATTAGATTAGCTTCTAATACTTCAAATGTAGGTCTTAAAAAAAAATACTCACACAAGATATCTTTAAAAAATTCAACATGTGGAGACAAAATTACCTTAGAATTAATAGCAGATAAAAAAAAGATAAGCTCTATGAAATACGAAACTATATCCTGTGTATATTGTGAGGCTTCAGCAAGCCTTCTATCGAGAAAAATAAAAAACGTTAAATTAAAAGATATCAAAAATGATTTAATAACCTTAAAAAAAATATCATTAAAAAAAAATATTAAAATTCCTAAAAGGTTATCTGATTTCAAAAAATTACTAAATAGCGACAATTTTAATAGATTTAAATGTATATTTTTGCCAATTGATGCAGTATTAAAAGCATTAAAATTATGAAAAAAATATTCATTATTATATTTATGTTTAGTTTTTTTTCAAAAGTAATAGCTGGGAATAATGGCAACGCTTATGATTACGAATTTAATGGCATAGATGGAGACTTAATCAAGCTAAGTCAGTATAAAGGGAAGGTAATTGTTGTAGTAAATGTTGCGAGTAGATGTGGTTACACGCCTCAATACGAAGATCTTCAAACATTGTGGTCTGAATATAAAAGTAAAAATTTAGTTGTTTTAGGCATCCCCACTAATAACTTCAGACAAGAACCAGGGAACAATAAAGAAATAAAAAACTTTTGTGAAACAAATTTTGGAATAACATTTCCGATGACAGAAAAGATTAGTGTAATAGGAAATAATTCACATCCATTTTATAAATGGGCAAGAAAAGATTATGGTATAGGTGCAATACCGAAATGGAATTTCCATAAAATTATAATTGGAAAAGATGGAAAAGTTGCAGAAACATTCTCATCAATAACAAAACCTTCTTCTAATAAGTTCATTAAAGTAATTGAAGACTTGATTTAGCTTCTAAAACTTAATCCATCATACGCTGGAATTATATTTTTTGGTAATATTTTTTTTAATTCAAAATAATCTAAATCTGTATGCAGGTTAGTGAGTATAGCTTTTTTAGGTTTAATTATATTTATTAAGTTTAAAGCTTCTTCTAGATTAAAGTGTGATGGGTGTTTATCGATTTTAAGACAATCTAATACTAGATAATTTAGATTTTTGAGATGATCTAAATTCTTCAGAGATATGTTATTACAATCACTTATATACGCAATTTTATCTATCACATACCCAGTAGATTTTATCAATCCATGAGAAACTTGAAAAGGTTTGATAACCAATTTTGTATTTTTTTTTCTTATAGAAAAAACCTCATTAATTATATTCGCTTTCATTATCGGTCTATACCCTTGCTCCTCAAAGAAGCAAAATCTGTAAGATTTTTTTAAAGCTGTGATCGTTCTTCGACTACCGTAAATTGGGATCTTTGATTTATTTTTCCAATAAAACGGTCTCATTTCAAATATACCGGCTGTCTGGTCTGCATGTTCATGAGTATAAATAATCGAGTCAAGATTTTTAATTTTATTTTTCAAAAATTGAGATTTTATATCTGGTGAAGTGTCTATACAAACAGACAAATTTCCTTTTTGAATATGAGCGCAGCACCTAGTCCTTAAATTTTTTGGACTTTGTTTAAGATTTCCTCTGTAATTAGTTATCCATGGAGATCCAAGTGAACTGCCACAGCCTAGAATTGTAAACTTACTTTTCAATTTAATTTACCAAACAAATTGAAAAAATTGTTAGTTGTAATTTTTGAAAATTCATCAAATGATAGATTTTTTATTTGAGATAAAAACTTTACTGTATGAATTATGTAACTGGGCTCGTTTGACTTTCCTCTTAGTGGCACAGGGGCAAGATATGGAGCATCAGTTTCAACTAATATTTTTTCATTTGGTATATCCTTGAAAGTATTTGCTAAATCCTGAGATTTTTTGAATGTAACTACTCCACTAGCAGATATATAAACTCCTAGATCTAATAATTTAAAAGCAAACTCTCTTGTCCCGGTAAAGCAATGAATAAGGATTTTAAGTTCTTTTTTTTTTGAATGTTTTTCTAATATTTGTAAAGTTTCATTTTCTGCAGCTCTCGTGTGAACTATTAGCGGTAGATTTTTCTCTTGTGCAGCTGATATATGTTCCTCAAAAGAATAGATCTGATCTTTTTTTTCAGAATGATTGTAATAAAAGTCTAATCCTGTTTCACCGATACCAATAATTTTTTTATTTTGATTAACTTTATTTATAATATAATCACTTTTGATATGTTGATGTGACTTAGCTTCATGAGGATGAATTCCGTAAGTACCGTAAACACTTTTAAAGTCATTAACTATCTTAAGTATTTGTTCAAAACTTTTATCTTCTGTCGAAATAGTAAGCATGTATTTAATGCCTTCTTTATTTGCTCTATCTATTGTATCATTTAAAGCATTTGACATCGGTTCGTAAGTCAGATGGCAATGTGAATCAATTATCATTTTCAATTTTTTTAAATAAAATTTCTAAATTTTTTAACTCTAAATTATAGTCAAAAATTTCATCTTTTTTAATATTTTTTATTGAAATATCCTTATCAGATAAATTAATTGTATTTAAAACTTTTTTAGTAGAAACCGGTATAATTGGGTTTAAAAGAATAGAAATATTTTTTATTTGTTCAGAAATTGTATAAAGAATTGCATTCATTCTTTTGGGATCTTTAGTTTTTAAAGCCCATGGTTCTGAGTCATTAAAATATTTGTTCGCTTCGAAAGAAAAATTTACTACCATTTTAATATATTCATTAAGATTTTGATTGTTTATGCAATCAATGAGTTTAGGAAGATTACTTTTAATATTTTCGATTAATTTAATATCATTTTCATTTAGTTTATTTTTTTTTGGTATTCTGTTATTACAATTTTTTTTTATGAAGGAAAAAACTCTTTGACATAGATTGCCATAATTATTGGCTAAATCATTGTTTATACAATTTTTAAGATTTTCCATTGAAATACTTCCATCATTTCCCAAAGAGACCTCTTTTATTAAATAATATCTGAGTTGATCAATTCCATAATTTTTAATAATTTCAATTGGATCTAAAATATTGCCAAGTGACTTAGACATTTTCTTATCATCTGAAAGTATCCACCCATGTCCAAATATTCTTTTGGGTA
Organism: uncultured Pelagibacteraceae bacterium; assembly: GCA_902618555.1. Taxonomy (GTDB): domain Bacteria; phylum Pseudomonadota; class Alphaproteobacteria; order Pelagibacterales; family Pelagibacteraceae; genus Pelagilacustribacter. The sequence goes on along the minus strand of CACNAY010000007.1, from coordinate 30,956 downwards.
ATGGCAAATTTGCTGCGATCAAAAAAGCTGGCCAATATATTGCATGAAATCTTAAAATATCTTTTCCAATAATATGAACGTCAGCTGGCCAAAAAGCTTTATATTTTTTGTCTTCAGTATTTGGAAAATTTAGTGCACTTAAGTAATTTGTTAACGCATCTAACCAAACATAAATAACATGATTGTTATTTTGAGGTACTGGAATTCCCCACGAAAAAGATGTTCTACTAATGGATAAATCTTTAAGACCTTTTTCAACAAAACTGATTACTTCATTCTTTCTTGATTGTGGTAATATAAAATTCTCATTTTTTTTATAGTGGTCTAGTAACCTTTTTTGAAATGCTGATAATTTAAAAAAATATGACTCTTCCTCAACCCATTCTACTACTGAACCAGAGCTTTTTGATAATTTCTTGTCACCTTTTTCCTCGATTTCATCTTCATCATAATAAGCTTCATCTGAAACGGAATACCATCCGCTGTATTTATCTAAATAAATATCTCCTGACTTTATCAATCTACTCCATATTTCATTAACTGATTTTATATGTCTAGATTCAGTAGTTCTTATAAAATCGTCATTAGTTAAATTTAATATTTCTGTTAAAGATCGAAAAGTTTGAGATATTTCATCACAAAATTCTTTAGGATCTTTACTCATTTTTTGAGCTTCTTTTTGAATTTTTTGACCATGTTCATCAGTGCCAGTTAAAAATAATACATCGTAACCTTCAATTCTTTTGAACCTTGCAAATATATCTGCAACTATGCTTGAGTAAGCATGTCCCATATGAGGTTTGCCCGATGGGTAATAGATTGGTGTTGTAATATAAAAGTTTTTAGTCATCAAAATAATTATTTTCCAAGCTACTTAATAAAGTATTTTGATTTAAATTATACAAAAAAAAATCGTTGATATTCTGCAAAATTATTAATCTTTTTTCTATGAGTTTTTTGTTGTTAAGTATACGTCGTGATTTTAATTTTTGAAAATTATACTCAACAAAAAATAAAAGCATATCTTTATAGAAAATATCTTTTTCCTTCTTATAAATTTGTAAAATATTTTTGAAATTTTTTAAAAATTTTTCATTAATATCTAAATTATAATTATTAAATACATAATTAAATCTTAAAAAATTTCCTGGTGAACTTAACAATAAGTTTTCATCAAAAATTTTATCCTGGTTAAAATATTTTATAAGAGATGTAATAATATTTAGTCTTTCTTTATTACTTATTATTATTTTTATTTCAATCGATCTTGATTTAATTGTATCTAATAATTTATTTGATTTATTATTTATCAAAATGAAATAATTATTTTTCCCAGGATCCTCAATAATTTTTAAAAGTGCATTTAAACTACTTGTGTTAAAACTATCGATATCATCTAAAATTATAAACCTTTTATCGTTATTAATTGGAGATTTATTTAGATTATTTATTATACTTCGTATGTCGTCAATTTTCACGTTTCTATAGTCGGAACCATTTAAATATAAAATATTTGGGAATAAGTTTTCGGAAAATTGTTTTAAAAAAACACTTTTATTAGTAAATGAATTTTCATTTGTATTGTAATTTTTTCTATCGAAGTAAAAGTGCATTAAATGACTAATTATTGTAGATTTACCGACACCTTTATTACCTGACAACATAAGAGTTTTTGGAATCTTATCTAGGGAAATAATTTTTTTTAAAAAATTAAACTCATTTTCAAGACCAAAAAGTCTTGTGGTTTTTTTTGGATTAAAATTTAATGATAGCATTATTTTATTTTGAGATATCTTGCAGTTATATTAAATATTTTTTTTTCTAAATAGTTATTATTTTTGGAAGAGTCTAAAATAAAATAGTTTTTTTTATTTTTAGCAATCCTTATAAAGGATTTTTGTGCCTTATCATAAAAAGATTGTGAAAAATTATCATATCTATTTTTTGTTTTTCTTTTTAATAATCTTTTCCTCGAGGATTTTGAAGAAACTTTAAGAACAAATGTTAAACTAGGTTTTATTCCATTTAAAATATATTTGTGAATATTTCTAATAAATCTTATATTAACTTTTTTTCCATAAACTTGATAAGCTATTGTGGAGTCAATAAATCTGTCGCAAATAACTACTTTTTTTTGTTCTAACGCTGGCTTAATTTTTGTTTTTACATGTTCATTCCTAGCAGCTAGGTATAATAATGTATCCGTGTATTTATCAAATTTTTCTTTATTTGATTTGCTAAAATAGTCTTTTAAAATTAAATTTCTTATTAATTCTGCACTTTTAGTCCCACCAGGCTCTCTAGTTATTAAAGCCTTTATTTTTTTTTTCTTTAAATTATTAAATAATTTTTTCGATTGATATGATTTTCCACAACCTTCCACACCCTCGAAAACTATAAAAAAAGGTTTTTTTTTATACATCACCCCAGATCAAATAATTGATAGAGGTAATTAAACTTTTAAAAAAATTAACTTTTTTTAAATCTTCTTTAGCGTATAAAGGTATGGTTTTAATTATATCTTCTTTGTTTTTAACTACTAAATCTGCTATTTTCTCTCCTTTAGTAATTGGAGCTTTAATTGGCCCTTCGTATTTCAGGAAAATGTTAAGGTTTCGAATATCTTTTTTGTTTATTGTTAAATAAAAATCATCATTTGAAACTGCTTCAATTTTATTAGTTTTACCTAACCAAGAATCTAATTCAAAAACTGTGTTATCCTTTTTTGAAATTTCAAATGTGTTTGTATTTCTGAAACCCCAATTTAATAATTTTAATGACTCTGAACTTCTCAGTTTCTTATTTTGAAATCCCGACGCAACAGCGATAATTCTTCTGTCGTTTTTTTTCATTGTGCTTGCTAAAGAATATTTTTCAACTGCTAAATATCCAGTTTTGACGCCGTCTACTCCTACATTTTTATAAAGTAAAGGGTTTCTATTTCCTTGCTTAATTGGTTCACCCCCTGTCCTATCCCAAGTAAATGTTTTTTCTTTAAATAATTCATAATAATTTGGATAATTTTGTATTAAATGCTTAGACATTATTGCAATGTCTCTTACGGTTGAAACATTGTCTGGGTCATTTATACCTGAAGAATTAGTAAAATTAGTTGATGTCATACCTATTTCAATTGCTTTTTCATTCATCATTTCAGCAAAATTCTCTTCTGAACCTGCTATTCCCTCTGCTAAAGCAACACAGGCATCATTACCCGAGGCGATTATTATTCCTTTTAATAAATTTTCAACTGACACTTGATCGTTAATCATAATAAACATCGAAGAATAACCAGCTTGTGAGAGACGCCAAGCATTTTCTGATATAACAAATTTATCATCAAGAGAAAGTTGATTTTTTTTAAGTAAATCAAAAGCTATTATAGAAGTCATTATTTTAGTCATCGAAGCCGGATAAATTTGAGAGTCAGGATCTAACTCGTATAAAACTTCATCTGAATGATAATCTACAAGAATACCTGTTCTTGCATTTATATTGGGATTTGCAAAAATTTTAATCTGCAATGAAAATATAAAAAATAGAAAAATTACAATTTTACCCATCAATAAATATATCCATTTCTTCAAAACCAATTTTTTTAATCTTAATGTAGTCATTTTTTAATAAATTAACAGATATATAAGGTCCTAATATTACTTGAATTTCATTAGTTTTTTTTCTTTTTATTTTTAATTTTTTTCTATCAATATCATTAATTTCTTTAATGATTCTACTTTTCAAAAAATTAGCTGAACTTTCAGAGTAGAAAGAACCAATCAAAATATAAATTTCAGTATTTTTATTTTTCTTCTTAAAAGATTTTTTTTTTGAAATATTATCAATTTTAACAGAAGTGACAGGAGCATTGGAAGGAATTTTTTTTTCTTCTTGAAATATTTTTGCTTTCTCTGCAACAAATGATTTATTTTTTCTAATTTCCAATATTTCAATCAAAGGTAATTCTTTGCTTATATTTAATTTGTTAGCAACTGCATTTGTAATTACAATCTTATAGAAATCTGGAAACTTTATTTTATTAGTATTTTTTAAAACAATCGTATCTTTTGTTTCAGGATTAATTAGTTTTATCATTGTACCGTTTTTTAGTTTTGAGTGAGAAATTTCAAATAAATCGTTGTTCATTCTTCCTCTAATAATACCACTTTCTAGATCTTTCTGATTATAAATATAAGCAAAACCTTTTGAGTTATAAGGTTTTCTATTATCTAATTTTGTATAATTAGTATTACAAGAAGTTAAAAAAAATAAAAAAACTAATAACTTAAATCTCATTTTTAAATCCATCCTTAAGAGTACAAACTGCTAATGCAAATCTTAATGACCTGTTCCATTTTAAAATTTTTTCATAATTATCAAAGACGATATAGGCTGGAGATAGAGTTTTAGCCCCAGGAATTATATCTTTATCTGGGATAATTATTGATGCAAACAAATTTCCATCTAATCTAAGATTTTCAAAATCATTAATATATTTTTTAAAAAAAATTACTTTTTTTTTATTTTTAATATTCCTTGCTGATGAATTAAGATATTTAAGTGGTGTATTTTTTTTTAGACTGATTTTGTAATAACAAGGTTGGTTTTTTTTCCATCCTATCTTACTTAGATAATTAGCTGCTGATGCAAAAGAGTCTTCGGTCTTTTTAAGTTCAATTGTTTTATTTTTATTATAATCAATCGCATAATTTCTTATAGTGCGCGGCATGAATTGAAAATTACCAAAAGCACCAGCCCAGGAACCATATAGAATATTTTTATCAATTATTTTTTCATCAACTAATTTTAACAAGATCAGAAGTTCTTTAGTAAAAAATTCACTTCTCCTTTTATCAAAACTTAATGTAGCTAATGATGAAACAATATCCATCTTTCCAAGATATTTGCCAAAATTAGTTTCGATTCCCATCAAGGCTAATAATAATTCTTTCTCTACACCAAATTCTTTCTCAACTTTGTCAATTATATCCTTTTCTTTTTTGTATAATTTTATTCCTGAAGTAATTTTCTTTTTAGAGGATCTTTTGTTAATATAAGTATATGTATCCTCGTAAAATTCAGGTTGATATCTATCGTACTCAATTACTTTAGATAAAAATTTAGCATTAGACATGACCTCATCTACTATATCTTTTGATATTCCGGACTGAATTGCTCTTTTTTTAAAATCATTTTTCCAGAAAGTAAAATCTTTATTTGCAGAGAAGGAATTTGAAACAAATAAAATGTTTAAAGTTACAAATAATGCTAATATTTTTATCATTTTTATAATTATCACAATTAATATTCATTAACTAGCATTACAAGTTACTCTTAATGATTGTTATTTTATGGCATTGATAGTAATAAATAGTGCTTATTTCACTTTTGGAGAGGTGGCTGAGCGGTTGAAAGCACTGGTCTTGAAAACCAGCAACGGGGCAACTCGTTCGTGGGTTCGAATCCCACCCTCTCCGCCATCATAACTTAAAATTTCTAAAAATTTTTGAAATTGGGTTTTTGTCTATATCTTTTTTTTTGGAGCCATAATTGTAATAATTTTGTATTATTTCGTCTTCAAATTTAAGAAAGCTTTCTAATTGTTTTAGTTCATTATAATTAAAAGAATTTATATAATGTTTTACAAAAGAATTTAAAAGTATGTCCATTTCCTTTGTTCCTCTATAAGAAGCTCTGTATAAAAGTTTTTTCTTAAAAGTTTCTAATTTTTCTGACATAAAAAATATATTATACAGTATTTAATGATTTTATTAAAAAAAGACTTCATTTTTCAAGATGTCAATAAATTAGATGGAGTGGGACAAAAACTGTCAAAATACTTAAAAAAGAAAAAAATTGAAAAAATTAAAGATATAATACTAAATTTACCATATTCAGAGACAAACAGAACAAGAATATTTAAAATTAAAGAATTAGAAATAGGCAAAATAAACACTATCAAAGTAAAAGTTAAAAAACTTAATTTTCCAAGAATTAGAAATCTTCCAAACAAAATTACATGTGAGGACGAAACTGGTAAAATCGATATAGTTTATTTTAATAGTCGTGAAGGTTATTTAAGAAAAATTTTTCCATATGATCAATGGGTAATAATTAGTGGAAAAGTTAATTATTTTAGAAACAAATATCAGATGACTAATCCTGACTATGTTACAGAATTAAATAATCAAGATTATGTATTACAAAATATACCTAAATATAATCTCACAAAAGGTATAAATGAAAAAAAATATAGAGCTATCAGTGAACAGGTGACAAAAAAACTTCCAAAAATAAACGACTGGTTATCTGAAGATTTTGTAAAGTCTCATAATCTTTTGAATTGGAATGAATGTTTTCAGAGATTGCATACTACTGATGAAAGCAAAGATATAAAATCAAAAAGTTTTCGTAGATTAGTTTTTGATGAAATATGTGCTAATTTTCTTACACTATCTGAAAATAGAAAACGCGTTAAAAAAACAAAAGTTTCTAAATCATTTTCAGAAAGTACATCAAAAAAGATAATAGCTAAATTGCCATTTAATCTCACTCAAAGTCAAAAGATTGTTTTAGAAGATATAAATCAAAATTTAAGAAAAAATGAGAGAATGTTTAGAATTATTCAAGGAGATGTTGGGTCAGGCAAAACAATCGTATCCCTTTTATCAATAGCAAATGTTATAGAAGCAAAATATCAATGTGCTTTGATGGGTCCAACAGAAATTTTAGCTCAACAACATTTTGATCTTGCTAAGAAAATTTTTGATAACACAAATTTTGTAGTTGAATTTCTCTCAGGAAAAACAGACACAAATAAAAGAAAAATTATATTAGATAATCTTAAAAACGGCAAAATTGATTTAATAATTGGAACCCACGCTCTTTTCCAAAAAAAAATTACTTTTAAAAAACTTGGTTTTGTAATAATTGATGAACAACATAAATTTGGTGTTAAGCAAAGATCAGAGCTTGCTAGAAAAGGTGGTGATAATTGTGATGTCTTATTAATGTCTGCAACCCCTATACCAAGAACTATGATGATGTCTCTCTATGGTGATATGGATATTTCTAAAATAACAGAAAAACCAATCTCTAGAAAAAAAATTATTACTTTAAGTAAACCTGAAAAAAAAACTGATGAACTTTGGATTTTTATAAAAAAGCAAATAAAAGAAGATAATCAAATATTTTGGGTTTGCCCCCTAATAGAAGAGTCAAAAATATTAGATTATGCTTCAGCAAAAAAAAAGTATGATCTTATTAATAAAAAATTTCCTAATAAAGTAGGTTTAATTCATGGTGGATTGTCAAAAGAAGAAAAAAATAATGTTCTTAAAAAATTTCTGAATAAGGAATTATCAATCTTGGTTTCAACAACCGTTATAGAAGTTGGGATTGATTTTCCTAATGCTAATTTAATAATAATAGAAAATGCTAACAAATTTGGTTTAGCCCAACTACATCAATTGAGAGGGAGAGTTGGAAGAGGTAACAAGGAAAGCACCTGTATACTTTTATTTAAAGAGGGTTTAAGTAAGAACTCAATAAAAAGAATTAAAATTCTCAAAGAATCTGACGATGGATTTTACATAGCTGAAGAAGATTTAAAGTTAAGAGGATTTGGAGATTTACTTGGATATCAACAAAGTGGTCAAAAAACTTTTAGGTACGCAGATCCGTTATTGCATAAAGACTTATTTGAACTTGCTGAAAGTTTTATTCTAAATCAAAATGAAAAAATTAACGAAAAAAAATATGATTTTTTGTTAAAATTATTTGATAAAGCTGAAATAATTAATACCGATGAAATCTAATTAATATTAGTTGTTCCCGCTGAAACAATAAATTTAGAAGCTTGTTCAAAAGTAACATCTAGATAAATTAAATCTTTTTTTGGCACCATAAGTAAAAAACCGCTTGTAGGATTAGGAGTGGTTGGAACAAAAACATTAATAAGATCCTCTTTTAATTTATCTTTTATAATTCCAGTATTTTCTTTTGTGGCAAATCCAACTGCCCAAACACCTTTTCTTGGATATTCTAAAAGCACTACACTTTTTTGTTTGTTATCAGTTTTAGTAAAACTTTCTGTCATTTGACCTATTGCAGAATAAATTGTACGCAAAATAGGTATTTTTTTTAGAATGTTGTTAAACAACTCAAAAAATTTTTTTCCTAAAAAAGATAGAGAAAGCCACCCAATTAGCGTTATAAAAATTAAAGCTATTAAAATTTCAACTCCTGGAATATTAAAAGGAAGATAGTTGTTTGGATTAATTTCCTTAGGGATTATTTTTCCAGTTACTCTAATAAAGAAAAGTGTTAAATACAAAGTAATTCCAATTGGTATTAACACAACTATACCTGCGATAAAATTATTTCTTATTTTAGCAAAAATAGACTTTCTTATGTTTTGTTCGCTCATAATTTAGGAATAACTAGAATAAATTATAAATATTATTATTAATATAAAAATTGCAATTAATAATTTATTATTTAAAATCATGAATCTTTATAAAAATGTATAACATAAACAGAAGAAAATTTCTTGGTCTAATTAGTTGTGGCTGTTGCTCGTTAATATTACCTTCATGTTCTACAGTCCCAATTACAGAAAGAAAACAATTGACCATTTATCCTGAGTCAAGAATTAATCAACAAGCAGCAGCAGCTTATGAAAATTTTAGAAGTAAAAATAAACTAATTACCAGCGGCTCAAAATTAAAAGAAATAAGAGAAATAGGTAAGAAAATGGAAGTTGCAGTCAGCACTTTTTTTTCAAAAAAAGGAGATGAGGATCCAACTAAAAATTTTGGTTGGGATTACATTCTAGTTGACAATGATAAAGTAGTTAACGCTTGGTGTATGCCAGGTGGAAAAATAGCAGTATATACAGGATTACTAAAAGTGACAAAAAATATTGATGCTTTGTCAATAGTAATGGGTCATGAGATAGCTCACGCTGTGGCAAAGCACTCTGTTGAAAGAGCTAGTCAACAGATGACCCTTGGAGTTGCAACAATGGTAGGTGATATTTTTACCGGAGGTGCAATTAGTAATGCTCGCAATCAAGTTGGGCAAGCGACCGGTATGGATATCTATAGGATAGGAATAATGAATCCTTTTGGCAGAAAACAAGAAAGCGAAGCAGATTATTTAGGTTTAATTTTTTCATCCTTATCTGGATACGATATTAGAGAGTCTGTAAACCTTTGGAAAAGGATGGCAGAAAAAAATAAAGGCAAAGAACCTCCTGCTTTCCTAAGCACTCATCCAAGTAGTTCAAAACGAATTGCAAATCTTAAAGATTGGATAAATGAAGTTATAATTGATTACCCGCCAATAAAACTTTAAATTATTGGTGAGCCCTGATGGACTCGAACCATCGACACCCTCCTTAAAAGGGAGGTGCTCTACCAACTGAGCTAAGGGCCCTTAAAGCAGTTCTTTTATATATTAATTAAACAAAATTCAATATTTAATCAAAAAAATTTATATATTTTTTATAAAATATATTAAAAGTCTTATTTTTAATATTACTTCTAATTTCTCGCATAAATTGTTGGTAAAAATATATATTGTGGAGAGAAATCAACATTGATGCTAACATTTCTTCGGATTTGATCAAATGATGTAAATAACTTTTAGAATAATTTTTTAGACCTTTAATGTCGCAGTCTAAATCTAATGGCGAAAAGTCACTTTTAAATTTTGAATTTTTTAAGTTTAATTTTCCTTCCCATGAATAAGCAAGACCAGTTCTTCCAGATCTAGTTGGTAAAACGCAATCAAACATATCAATACCTTCTTTGACTGCACCTAAGATATCTGAGGGAGTTCCAACACCCATTAAATATCTTGGTTTATCTTTAGGTAAAAATTCTACTGTTTCGTTTAAAATTTTAAACATATCTAATTGTTTTTCACCTACTGCAAGACCTCCCATTGCATAACCATCAAATCCTATCTCAATAAGCCTATTAATACTTTCTGTTCTCAAATCTTTATAGAGACCTCCCTGAGCTATTCCAAATAAACCTTTAGCTTTATTATTACCAAATTCAGTTTTACTTCTCTTGGCCCATTCAATAGAAGTCTCTATTGCATTTGAAAGGATGTTTTTATCCTTTGTTAATTTTGGACATTCGTCTAGTACCATTATAATATCTGAGTTAATAGCTTTTTGAACTTGAATACTTTTTTCTGGACTTAAGATTATTTTTTTTCCATCTAAATGGGACTTAAAAATAGCACCTAATTTTTTATCAATTTTGTTAAATTTAGATAATGACATTATTTGATAACCTCCAGAATCTGTTAGAATAGGCCTATCCCAATTAATGAATTTATGAATTCCATTAAATTTTTTCAATAGATCTGTTCCAGGTCTAAGTAATAGATGGTAAGTGTTTCCAAGAATTATTTGTGTACCAGTTTTTTCAATATCATCCAAAAAAATACCTTTTACAGTTCCTTGAGTACCAACTGGCATAAATGCTGGAGTATCTATTTCGCCTCTTGGTGTTTCTATCCTCCCTAGTCTTGCGCAGTCATCTTGAGTGATTAACTCAAATGAAAATTCAGTTTTTAACATTAATTTATTTTGCTTTAATAGAAATTATTTTGTCAGGGTTCGAAACTGCACCGGTATTGGGATCACCTTTTTTAATTTGATCTATAAATTCCATACCTTTAATAACTTTTCCAAATGCAGAATATTGTCTATCTAAATGAGGCGCTGACTCAAAACATATAAAAAATTGGCTATTTGCACTATCAGGGTCTGCTGATCTGGCAGCGGATAAAATTCCTCTAGTATGAGCAATATCTGTAAATTCAGCTTTTAAGTTTGGTAAATCTGATCCTCCAGTTCCTGCTAGAGATAAATTAAATTCAGGACTATTCGTGTTTCCAAACTTTACATCACCTGTCTGGGCCATAAAACCATCTATAACTCTGTGGAAAACCACACCATTATATTTTCCATCTTCAGCAAGTTTTTTAAACCTTTCAACATGATTAGGAGCCTTTTCAGGATAAAGTTCAATTTCTACATCACCATAAGTCAATTTTAATATCATTATATTTTGCGCCATAGACTTTGTTGTTACTAAACTAAAAAAAACTATAAATAAATAGATTAGTTTTCTCATTAGAATTTATTTTTTAACATTTTAACAGCATATTTTGTAACAAATCTGTCAATATTTCCTCCTAAATTTGCTATTTCCTTTACAAATTTTGATGAAATAATTTGATTTTCAACATCAGACATTAAAAACATAGTTTCAATTTTCGGGTTAAGTTTTTTATTCATGCCTGCTAATTGGAATTCATATTCAAAGTCTGATACAGCTCGCAATCCTCTTATAATTGCAGAAGCTTTATGTTTTTTACAAAGTTCAATAGTAAGATTATTAAAAGAAATAACTTTAATTTTTGTTTTGGAAAATTTAAGATCTTTAAATAAAGAATTATTTATTATATCAATTCTCTGATCTATAGAAAAGTAATAATCTTTATCGTTATTATCTGAAGTTGCTATTATTAGTTTATCAAAAATATTTAAGGATTTTTTAATTACATCGATATGCCCATATGTTATTGGATCAAATGTTCCAGGATAAACTGCAGTTTTCATAACTATTGGATATTGTCCTCTATCTTGATTACAGAAACCACCTTTTCAGTTCCAGTTAATTTTTTAATCCTTACTCCTTGAGTGTTTCTTCCAGCTATTCTGATTTCTTTAACTGGGCATCTCATTATACTTCCTTTATCAGTAGATAAAAGAATCTCATCAGTTTCACTTACTACTAATGTAGACGCAATATCTCCATTTCTTGGAGAGTTTATAATTCCAATAATTCCTTTTCCGCCTCTGTTGGTAACTCTATACTCTGTATAAGATGTTCTTTTTCCAAAACCATTTTCTGATACAGATAATATAAATCTATCTACTGCATTTTTAATTTTTTTATCTTTACTTATTATCTTATTATCTATTTGAGTATTATCTAATATCGATAGAGAAATTACTTTATCGCCATCCTTGAGTTGTATTCCTTTAATACCTTTTGAAGATCTACCTTTAAAAAGTCTTAGTTTTTTTGATTTAAATCTTATACATTTTCCTAACTTAGTGCTGAGTAAAATATCCTGATCCTCTTTACAGATTTTTACCCCGATTATTTTATCATCTTCGTCTAATTTCATAGCAATTTTACCACTATTGTTAATATTAACAAAATCTTCTAAAGTATTTTTTCTAATGTTTCCTTTAGCAGTTGCAAAAATGACCATAAGATTTTTCCACTCTGACTCATCCTCTGGTAATGGCATGATTGAACTTATAGAGTGATGACTTTTCAGTGGCAAAATATTAAATATTGATTTTCCTTTAGACGCAGCGGTTCCTTCAGGTATTTTATGTGCCTTTATTTTATAAACTAATCCTTGAGTAGAAAAAAACAAAACTGGAGTGTGCGTATTTGCTGTAAAAATTTGAACCACAAAATCGTCCTCTCTAGTAGAAATGCCAGCTTTCCCTTTCCCACCTCTTTTTTGTGATTTTAATGAGCTTAAAGGCCCTCTTTTTATATAACCTTGATTTGTTATATTTATTACAACTGACTCTTTTTGAATAGTTTCCTCGATGTTATAATTTAATACTGCATCTATAATTTTTGTTTTTCGAGGTGAAGAAAATTTATCTTTAATTTTTTCTAATTCATCTATTATGAGTTTATAAAGAATTTTTTTTGAGTTGATTATTTTGTTAAACTCCACAATTAATTTAGATAACTTTTTAATCTCTTCCTCTATCTCACCTATTCCATAAGCTGTCAATTTCTGAAGTTTCAGTTCGAGAATGGCTTCAACTTGATTTTTTGAAAGTTGATAACTTGAGGTATTTTTTTTCTTCTCAATTAAATTCACTAAATTGACGCTTTTTTTTATTTTCCATTTTTTTTGTAAAAGATTCTTCTTAGCACTCTCAGTATCTTTCGAGTTCTTAATTATTTTAATAACTTCGTCAATATTTTCTACAGCAGCGGCTATTCCAATTAAAATATGTGCTCTTTCTTCAGCTTTGTTTAAATCAAATTTTACTCTTGCAATAACAGTTTGCTCTCTAAAAGATAAAAACTCTGAAATAAATTCTTTTAAATTTAAAATTTTTGGTTTGTTGTTTACAATTGCTAATGTATTAAAACCAAATGAACTTTCAATGCTTGTAAGTTTATACAATTGTCGTCTAACAGTCTCGGGTTCAACTGCTTTTCTTAATTCAATAACAACTCTTATTCCTTCTCTGTTTGACTCGTCTCTTATATCTCTTATTCCTTCAATTTTTTTATCTCTAACTAATTGAGCAATTTTTTCAATCAGAATTGATTTATTTACTTGGTATGGAATTGATTTAATAATTAATGTTTCGCGACCACCTTTTTTTTCTTCTAAATCAATTTCACCTCTAATTTTAAAAGAACCTCTCCCTTTGTTGTATCCTTGTTTAATAATATCTTTACCAATAATAATTCCGCCAGTAGGAAAATCTGGTCCAGGAACATATTTCATCAATTGACTAATTGTTATGTCCTTATTGTTTATGTAGGCTACTGTAGCATTAATGATTTCACCAAGATTATGCGGGGGAATGCTTGTGGCCATTCCAACTGCTATTCCTCCAGCTCCATTAACTAAAATATTTGGATATTGTGAGGGCAAAACTTCAGGTTCTTTCTCTGTTTCATCATAATTGCTTCTAAATGCAACTGTATTTTTTTCTAAATCCTCCGTCAAATATTGAGAAATTTTACCTAACTTTGTTTCTGTGTATCTCATTGCAGCTGGTGGATCTCCATCTATTGAACCAAAATTTCCTTGGCCAGCTATTAAAGGAACACTCATAGAAAATTCTTGAACTAATCTTACTAGTGCATCATAAACTGATTGATCTCCATGAGGGTGATATTTACCTATCACGTCACCAACAATTCTAGCAGATTTTCTAAAAGGCTTTGACCAATCATAACCGCCTTTATACATTGCATAAATTATTCTTCTATGAACTGGTTTTAATCCATCTCTAACATCGGGTAATGCTCTGCTTACAATTACGCTCATAGCGTAAGATAAATAGGATGAACTCATTTCATCCTGAACAAAAATAGGTTTAAATGATTTATTATTCTCTAGGATGTTTTTTTCCATGAACGTTAAAAGGGAATTTCATCATCAAGATCCGAGTTATCTTGATTTATATTGTCGTTTGGTAGCGTGCTTTTGTTTTCAGAGACTAAATTTGAATTGTTACCGCTATTTCTACTATCTAACATAGTCAGACTTGAATTATAACCTTGTAAAACGATTTCCGTTGAATACTTATCTTGGCCAGTTGACTCGTCTTTCCATTTTCTAGTAGATAGCTGTCCTTCCACATAAACATTAGCTCCTTTTTTAACGTACTGTTGAACAACGTTAACTAGCCCTTCATTAAAAATTACTACTCTATGCCATTCTGTTTTTTCTTTTCGCTCGCCGCTAGATTTATCTTTCCAAGACTGGCTAGTGGCAATGCTTAATCTAGCAACACTTTTGCCATTTACCATTTGTTTAATTTCTGGGTCTGCGCCTAAACGACCTATTAATTGTACTTTATTTAAACTTCCAGCCATAATATTTTGAATAAATCAGATTTTTATATTGTTTAAAGTCTATTTTTTATATCATATTTGATTGTTAAATATAAGCTGATAATTATTTGAAAGAAAAAAAATGTTGAAAAAAATCGTTGTAAAAGGCGCTAAAGAACACAACTTAAAAAATGTTTCTCTTGAAATACCTAAAGAGAAACTTGTAGTCATAACTGGTTTGTCAGGATCAGGAAAATCATCTTTGGCATTTGACACTATTTATGCAGAAGGACAAAGAAGATACGTTGAAAGCCTTTCCTCGTACGCTAGACAATTTTTAGATAAAATGAAAAAACCCAATGTGGATTTTATTGAAGGGCTAAGTCCTGCCATTTCTATTGAACAAAAAAATACATCTAAGAATCCAAGATCAACAGTAGCAACTGTGACTGAAATTTATGATTATATGAGAGTTTTATTTGCAAGAGTTGGTGTGCCTTATTCTCCATTTACAGGAAAGCCAATTAAATCACAACCGATTAGTGAAATGGTGGATAAAATAAATAAATTACCAAAAAATAACACCATTTATATATTAGCCCCGATAGTAAGAGGACGAAAAGGTGAATATAAAAAAGAGATATCAAATTATAAAAAACGTGGTTTTTCAAAAATAAAAGTTGATGGAAAATATTTAAATATTGATGAATTTCCAGATTTAAACAAAAAAATAAAGCACGATATATCTATAATAGTGGATAGGATTATCTTGAATTCAAACCTTGGTAATAGACTTGCTGATAGTGTTGAAACAGCTGTTAATTTATCTGATGGATTATTAGTAGTTGAGTATGAAAATGAAACTTTGCCTAAAAAATTTAGAAAAAGAGAATCCATCACATTTTCATCCAAATTTTCATGTCCTGAAAGCGGTTTTACGATTGAGGAAATAGAGCCCAGACTTTTTTCATTTAATTCACCCTATGGGGCTTGTGAAGAATGCGAGGGTATAGGTCATAATCTTAATGTTGATCCTAATCTTGTAATTTCAGATCCAAAAAAAAGCCTACAAGATGGTGCTATTGACCCGTGGGCAAAATCCACGTCTTTATACTATGCGCAAACTTTATCTTCGGTAGCAAAACATTATAAAATTTCAATGTCAGAACCTTGGAAAAAAATTCCAAAAAAAATACAGGATGTAATTTTATATGGATCTGATGATGAAGAAATTAAGTTTGCTTATGATGATGGTTATGAGTCCTATACGACTAAGAAAAGTTTTGAGGGTGTAATTAACAACCTAGAAAGACGTTACCTCGAAACTGATAGTGAGTGGAAAAGAGAGGAAATATCACAATATCAAAGTGAGACTGATTGTGAAAAATGTAAAGGCATGAGATTAAAAGATGAGGCATTGTGCGTTAAAATTAATAAACTAAATATTAGTGAAGTTACAGAAAAATCAATTGATGAGGCTCAGAAATGGTTTGCAAATTTGGAAAATACTTTTAGTGAAAAAGAAAATAAAATTGCTCAGCATATTTTAAAGGAAATTAATGAAAGGCTGAATTTCCTTCTCAATGTAGGCTTAAATTATTTAACACTTTCAAGGGAGTCAGGCACATTATCAGGTGGAGAAGCTCAAAGAATAAGGCTTGCTTCTCAAATTGGATCAGGTCTAACAGGAGTTCTTTATGTGCTAGATGAACCTTCTATTGGCTTACATCAAAGAGATAATAAAAAATTAATCACTGCACTTAAAAAATTAAGAGACTTAGGAAATACTGTTATCGTAGTAGAGCATGATATAGAAACAATGGAAAGCTCCGATCACATAATTGATATAGGGCCTGAAGCTGGTTTAAAAGGTGGTCAAATAGTAGCTGAGGGCGAAGTAAAAGAAATAATTAAAAATGAAAAGAGTATTACAGGAAATTATTTATCTGGAAAAAAATTCATTCCGATACCAAAAAAAAGAAGAACTGCTAAAAACGGGCGATTTATAGAAATTAGTGGTGCTAGTGGTAATAATTTAAAAAAAGTAAATTTAAAAATACCTGTCGGAACCTTTACTTGTGTCACTGGTGTTTCAGGTAGTGGTAAATCGACTTTGATACTACATACTCTTTATAATGCATTTAATCTAATGCTTAATAAAAATAAAAGTAGAAAAGTTCCAAAAGCATTCACTGGTTTTAAAGGAACTGAATTGATTGACAAAATTATAGATATAGATCAATCACCAATAGGACGTACTCCAAGATCAAATCCAGCTACTTACACTGGTGCATTCGGCCCAATAAGAGAATGGTTTGCAGGATTACCAGAGTCAAAAGCTAGAGGCTATAAAGTTGGTAGATACTCTTTCAATGTAAAGGGAGGAAGATGTGAGACTTGTGAAGGAGATGGTGTTTTAACTTATGAAATGCACTTTTTACCAGATGTTTTCATACCTTGCGATACATGCAAGGGTGCAAGATATAATAGAGAAACTCTTGAAATTAGATTTAAAAACAAAAATATTGCAGATGTATTGGATATGACTGTCGATGAAGGTTGTGAATTTTTTGAAAATATTCAAAGTATAAAATCCAAACTCATTACCCTTAAACATGTAGGCTTGGGTTACATGAAGATTGGTCAACAAGCAACAACTCTTTCAGGAGGTGAAGCACAACGAATTAAGTTGGCAAAAGAATTGTCTAAGCGTCCGACAGGAAGAACTCTCTATATATTAGACGAACCAACAACTGGGTTACATTCTCATGATATTAAAAAATTATTAGAAATTTTACAAGCATTCGCTAATACAGGAAATACAGTAGTTGTAATAGAACATAATTTAGATGTGATAAAAACAGCAGATCATATTATTGATATGGGACCTGAAGGTGGAATAAATGGAGGAAAAATTATTGCTGAGGGAAGCCCTGAAAAAGTCTCAACTGTAAAAGAGAGTTATACTGGTAAATTTATTAAAGAAATAATTGGTACGGGATCAATGAAAAAGACTGCTTAAATAAATTTTATGTGATATAAGGAATCATGACAACAATATTACAATCTCTATCAAAAACTGTTCATTTATCGTTAGGAGTTGCAATTTTGCTTTTACTTGGATTGCATTTTTTTGGAGATGGATTTGCATTTGATAGATATTTTTTTAGTTGGTTGTTCAGATATCTTCACGTATTGACTGGAATAATGTGGATAGGATTGCTGTGGTATTTTAATTTTGTACAAATTCCCTCAATGCCAAATATTCCAGATGAGCAAAAACCCGCTATTGGAAAAGTTATAGCACCAAAAGCATTATTTTGGTTCCGATGGGCAGCACTGGGTACAATTATTACGGGATTAATTGTTTCTTATCTTCAAGGTTATGCTCATCAAGCGATGACTTTAGGTATTGGGAGTGGAGATCCAAAAACAACTGCAATAGGAATTGGAATGTGGCTAGGAATTATTATGGCGTATAATGTATGGTTTGTTATTTGGCCTAATCAAAAGAAAGCTTTAGGTATAGTCGAGTCTTCACCTGAAGATAAAGCAAAATCTGCAAAAACAGCAATGCTATTTTCTAGAGCAAATACTCTCCTATCTTTTCCTATGTTGCTGTCTATGGTAGCAGCACAAAATCTTTACTAGTTTAAGGAACGATTTTTTCTTCTTCTTTCTCTAAAGTTTTATAGCTAACTTTAAAAAATTTAAGTATTGGAGAAGCAACAAATATTGAGGAATAAGTTCCGATTATTACTCCTAATATCATAGCAAAGGAAAAACCTCTTAGGATTTCTCCACCTAAAATGTATATTGAAAATAACGCTAGTAAAGTAGTTACAGAAGTTATAATTGTTCTAGCTAATGTTTCATTAATTGATAAATTTGCAATGTCACTAATGCTTATTTTATTATATTTCAATAAATTTTCTCTAATTCGATCATAAATTACTACTGTATCATTCATAGAATAACCTACTATCGTGAGAACAGCAGCTATAATAGATAAATTTATTTCTAATGATAATAATGAGAAAATACCTAAGGTGATAGTGACGTCGTGGAAAAGAGCTATTATTGAACCAACACTAAACTGCCACTCAAATCTCACCCAAATATAAAAAAGCATAGCAGCTAAAGCTAAAGTTATTGCAATAACTGATGATTGTAATAATTCAGAGCTCACTTTTGGACCCACATTCTCTACTCTTCTAAAATCAACCTCAGTATTTAAGTAATCGCTTAAAGTCTTTTTAATTTCTGGAATGAGACTACTATTGTTTGAATTTTTTTGTTCTACTTTTATCAAGTAATCACCTTTTTTTCCAAATTTTTTTACATTAACATCTCCTAAATTCATAGTTCTTAAAGACTCTCTTATTAATGATGTGTCTATAGATGTTTCAGTTCTTAATTCAATTAAAGTTCCACCCTTAAAATCAATCCCATAGTTTAAACCTTTGAAAAATATCAGAATTATACTTAAGACAAAAATTATTATAGAGATAAAATTTGCTTTTTTAAATTTTGAAACAAAGTTAATATTTCTAATCATTAAATTTTCATTTCTTTATTATTATTTCTTAAAACTATTATTGAAGTTAAATGTCTTGCTAAAAAATAAGCAGTAAAAAGCGTAGTGATAATTCCTATCCCTAACGTGATAGCAAATCCTTTTACTGGACCTGATCCAAAAGCAAATAATATAACAGCGGCAATTAAAGTGGTAATATTTGCATCTAATACGGTAATTCTTGCTTTTGAATAGCCTGTGTCAAAAGCGTGGATGATTGATTTTTCGGTTTTTAACTCCTCTTTGATCCTCTCAAATATTAAAACATTAGCATCCACAGCCATACCTACAGTTAAGATTATTCCCGCGATACCAGGTAAAGTTAATGTTGCTTCTAAAATTGTTAATATACCTACCAACATTAACAAATTTGCAATTAAAGCTGTATTAGCAATTAATCCAAATATTTTATATTTATAAAACATAAATAAAATTACTAAAACAAACCCTACAACTAATGAAGTAATCCCTGATTTTATCGAGTCTTCTCCCAAATCTGGTCCTACGGTTCTTTCTTCAACTACGTTGAGTGGGGTTGGTAAAGCACCCGATCTTAGTAATAAAGATAGATCTGTGGCCTCTTGAAAAGAAAAATTTCCTGAAATTACACCATTTCCAGAAGTAATTGGTTCATTTATGTTAGGTGCACTGATGACTTTTCCATCTAAAACAATTGCTAATCTTTTTCCAACATTGTCAGTTGTTGCTCTCCCAAACTTTTGTGCTCCTAATCTATCTAAAGTAAAGGAAACAGTTGGCTCATTTTGTTGATTTTGGATACTTGGCTGTGCATCAACTAAATTATCACCGCTCATTACAATTCTTTTACTTATTTTTAATTTTTCACCAGTTTCAGAGATTAGTTCATCGGTTCCAAATTCTGAATTATCGTTGACTAATCTGAAATTTAATTGAGCAGTTTTACCTAAAAGCTTTTTAATCCTTTCAGGATCCTTTAAGCCTGGTAACTCTACTAGTATTCTTTTTTCACCTCTTTGAAGAATAGTTGGTTCCTTTGTGCCCACATCATCAATTCTTCGTCTAACGATTTCAATTGATTGTTTTAATGCAGCATTGTTAATAGTTAACAATCCAAATTTTGAAAAATTTACTTCTATTGAATTATCAATTAATTTCCTGAAATCTAATTCATGAGACCTGAAATTATCAATGTATGGATTTACTAAATTATCTTTTTTTGAAAAAAAAACTAATTCAAATTTTTCTAAATCATCAACTGTAAAATTTAATGATGAATTATTTATTTTGAAATTATTGAATTGAATATTATTTTCTTTAAGTAATTTTTTTATAGGTATTACTTTGGATTGAATTTTTTCTTCAACAAGTGAGTCAGAATTTATCTCTAATAAAAGATATGATCCTCCTTGTAAATCTAAACCAAGATTTACTTTCTTATCTAATATTGGATTATTTTTATTTTGAAAATTTAAAAAGGAAAATAAAGAAACAATAAAAAATATAAAATAGATTATAATGATGTTTATTTTGGAAAAATTTAACACGAAAAAGAATTATTTTTTTACTTCTTCTTTTTTCAACAAACTTGTGATTGTTGATCGTATAATTTGAACTTTGGTACCCTCGCCAATTGTAACCTCAATTCTGTCGTCTTCCATGACACGATCTACAATACCAATAATACCGCCTGATGTTATTACCTCATCTCCTCTCTTCAAGGACTCAACCATAGCTTTGTGATCTTTTACCCTCTTTTGCTGCGGTCTTATTAAAAAAAAGTAAAAAATTACGAATATTAAAATTAAAGGTATAAACTGGGCTATTCCTTGTCCACTCATGCAGAAATGATTATAATAAATGCATTAAATTAACAAGTTAAATTTTAATCAAATTTTATCCAAATTATTCATGTATTTTTTTAGTACATTTGGAATTGTTACAGAACCGTCTTCATTTTGATTATTTTCTAATAAAGCTATTATTAGTCTTCCTACAGCTAAACCAGAACCATTTAAAGTACCTACAAATTCATTACCTTTTTCTGTTTTATACTTAGCGCTCATCCGTCTAGCTTGAAATGAACCACATGATGAGCAACTTGAAATTTCTCTAAATTTATTTTCAGATGGAATCCAAACTTCAATATCAAATGTTTTTTCAGCACTAAATCCCATATCGCCGGAAGATAATAAGGTGGTTTGGAATGGTATTGAAAGTTTTTTTAAAATACTTGTTGCACAATTCAACATCCTATCAAGTTCGGAATTACAATTTTTTGGTTCAACTATACTTACTAATTCAACTTTATAAAATTGATGCTGTCTAATCATGCCCTTTGTGTCTTTACCATAACTTCCTGCCTCTTTACGAAAACAGGGCGTAGATGCTACAAATCTCTGAGGTAAATCCTCTTTTTTAATTAACGATTTTCTGATCAGATTTGTTAATGAAACTTCTGCTGTTGGAATTAAAAATTTTCTTTGTTCTGAGTTTTCAAACTTTATTTCAAATTGATCATCTTCGAATTTTGGAATTTGTCCAGTTCCGAACATAACATCTTCGTTTACTATTAATGGTGGAGAAATTTCAGTATAATTAAATTCAGTTGTATGAACGTCCAACATAAAATTTATTAATGCTCTTTCTAAAAGTGCGATCTTATCCCTTAGCACAACAAATCTTGAGCCAGATAACTTTATTGAAGTATCAAAATCTATTTGATTATTTTTTAAACCTAGCTCTATATGAGATTTAGGTTTAAAATTGAATTTCTTTATACTACCAAATTGTTCCATTAATTTGTTTGTTTTTTCATCTTTACCAACTGGCACATCGTCTAAAGCTAAATTAGGAAGAAAATGTAATATTTTATTAATCTTATTTTGAATAACGATTTGTTCATCAGATAACTTTGTAATCTTTTCTGATATCTTTTTAGACTTTTCAAAATTTAATTTATCCTTAGATTTAGATAATATTTTTTTTTCTTGTTCGAGCTTTTCTTTTTGACTAATTAATTTTCTGTTATGCTTATCTAAATCTTCAAATTCTTTTTCATTAAAATCAAAATTTCTATTTGAAAGTTTTTTTTTAAATTCGTTTATATTATCTCTTAGTAATTTAATGTTATGCATCTTCTAAATTTTCACTTACTTTTTTTTTCTCAATAAATTTCACTGTGAATATGGATACTTCATAAAGTAATAGTAAAGGTATTGCTAGTCCAACTTGTGTAATAGGATCTGGGGGAGTTAGAATAGCAGCAAAAGCAAAGATAATAACAATTACATACCTCCTTCTTGATTTTAAATACTCAGAGTTAACAATACCTATTCTTGCTAATAAATTTAGTAAAATTGGTAGTTGAAAACTTATACCGAAGGCAAAAATTAATCTCATAATCAAGGAGAGATATTCATTTACTTTTGCCTCAAGTTGTATAGGTAATGTTGTGTTTGAGCCCAAAGTTTCAAACGATAAAAAAAACTTTATTGCTAACGGCATAACTAAATAATATACGAGGAATCCACCTAGTAAAAAAAGTATAGGAGTTGATATTAGATAAGGTAAGATTGCTTTTTTCTCATTTTTATAAAGCCCAGGAGCAATAAATTTATATATTTGAATTAATAATACTGGGCTACCCAAAAAAATTGCAGAAAAAAAAGCAACTTTAATATAAGTAATAAATGTTTCGTGTAAAGCTGTAAAAATAAGACGTCTTGATGTTGGTTCATCTTTAACAGCGTATGCATAAGGATCAACTAAAAAATTATAAATTTCTTCTGCGAAAATATAAGAAATTATAAATACTATAAAAATAAATATTAAAGAGTGTAAAAGTCTTGTTCTCAACTCAACAAAATGGCTGGTAAATGAATTGTTCTCAGCCATTATTTTCAGTTTTTTTTTTAGTTTTATCTTTAGTTGAGATTTCTTCCTCTAATTCAACATCTTTAGTAACTGAAGATACTTCTTTTTGAAAATTGCTTAATGTATTTTTTGCTTTTCCTATATAAGAACCTATTTTTTTTAATACAATAGGAAATTCTTTAGGGCCCAAAACTAAAATTGCAATGATTACTACTGATAAAATCTCTAACCATCCAATTTGAGGCATTTTGATTATTTATTTTCAGAGTCAGAATTGTCTGACTTAGAATTATCATCTTGATTATTTGTTGATGTATCGTCAGACATCCCTTTTTTAAAACTTTTGATACCTTTTGCAACATCACCCATCAAACTAGATATTTTTCCTCTACCAAAGAGTAAAACAACAAGAACGACTACTATTGCTATTTGCCAGAAACTAATTCCCATAATTTTAATTATATACAATAAAAATGGCTAAATAAATATATTTATTTTTCCTCTTCAGGTGCTTTTTTTATTGCTTCATCAATATCCTCATAAATATTCTGCTTTTCAGATATTGACTGTTCCTTAAAAAATTTGCCGGTACCAAAAATAGATTTATCAATACTTGATGTATCTATTAGTCCTGCTGAACCAAGTTCATCAATAGTCGGTAAATCAGACAATTTTTGAATGTTGAAATGATCTAGAAAATTTTCAGTTGTTGCATATTGTAAAGGTTTTCCAGGAACATCTTTACGCCCTGCAGGTCTTACCCAGTTTAATTCAAGTAAAATTTCCAGGGTATTTGAAGCGAATGACACTCCTCTAATTTCTTCAATTTCAGATCTTGTAACAGGTTGATGATAAACAATTATTGCTAAAGTCTCTATTGTAGCTTTAGATAATTTTTTTTGCGTAGATTTTTGTAAAGACATTAATTTTGATAAATCATCCGCTGTTCTAAAAGACCATTTATTTTTTATACATACTAAATTAATCCCTCTTTTTTTATAAATTAATTGAAGATTTTCTAATGTTTTTTTTAAATTTGTAGTAGTTTGAACTCTTTTTTCAATAGTTTCAAGATCGAGAGGTTCTGCAGCTGCAAAAAGAATAGCCTCAACCTGTCTCTCAAGTTTTGTAGGTGATGTGGGAAAATCAATTATATTATCTTTCTTTTTATTTTTCATTTAAATTTTTTTTATCATTATTTTTTCAAATAATTTTTTCTGAGAGACTGATATTGCTCCCTCTTTTGACAATTCAAGTGTCGCAGCAAAAATACCAGCAATACCAGATTTTTTCATTTTTTTTTCTAAATAAAATTTTGGAATTAAAGTAACGATATTTTTCCATTCCATTAATTTATTTAGATTTGATTTAATGTGTTTAATCCCCTCTTCTGTTGTAAAAACTGGTAATTTTGGGATACTAATATTTTGAAAAGTTTTTTGCATTTGAATATCAGAATATGTTTTAAGTAATTCATAAAGTGAAACATCATATTTTGGAGTATTTATAGATCTTATACCTCCCTTCATCCCTCTTGTAAAAATATGAATACCTAATCTTTTTTTTTTAAGCATTTGATCTGATAAAATTCTGATTAATTCTAATTTTTTTAATTGTAATTTTAACTTTTCAGCTACTTCAAGTGCTTTAAAATCTTCATCATCTTGTTCTGGTAATAATAATTTTGATTTTAAGTAAGCTAACCAAGTTGCCATTAATAAAAATTCAGAGGCTGTTTCTAAATTTAAATCTTCATGTTTCTTTATAAAATCAAGAAATTGATCAGCTAGTTTTGTGATAGAAATTTCAGCTAAATCTACTTTTTGAGTTTTTGCTAAGTCAAGAAGAACTTCTAAGGGACCGTTGTAATTTGGTATATCAATTGAAATCTGATTTAAGTTTTTTGATTCCATTATTAATTTTACCTTAAAAATTTATAAAATTCTGAAGTTTTTTTGGAGGTAAAATTATCGATATATGGCAAAGATTTTATCAATTTAAGGTTGTCATTAATTTTTCCTGCGCAATATAACGCAAGATTACATCCGGCATCTAAAGATTTTTTCGCGTTAGTAATTAAATCATATTTCAAAGCTTTCATTGAGATGTCGTCTGAAATTAATATTCCTCTAAATTTTAATTTTTTTCTAATAATATTGTTAATTATTTTTTTTGAGTGTGTAACAGGATATTTTTTATCAAGTTTTGTGTACAAAATGTGAGCGGTCATGGCAAATTTTGCTTCGGATTGTTTAAAAGGATAAAAATCTATTTCATTTAATTTTTTTAGGTCAAATGAAATTCTGGGAAGTTTTTTATGACTATCTGATACTGATGCTCCATGCCCAGGAATATGTTTTATTACCCCAGAAATTTTATTAGAACGCAAGTGTCTAACCGTTAAGGATCCGAGTTTTTTAACAATTTTTTTATCTTTTGAAAAACCTCGATTTCCTATTATTCTATGAGTATTATTTCTTAAAACATCAAGAACAGGAATTGTATTTATATTAATGCCAAGGATTTTTAGTATTTTGCTAAGTGAAAAAATATAATGTTTGAAAAGCTTTGAACAAAAAGTTTTATTTTCTTTATACAAGTTTCCAAAAAAATTTGCGGAGATATTGTGATGAACTATTTTTTTTAATCTCGATACTTTTTCTCCCTCCTCATCAATTAAAATCGGAAATTTTTTATTTTTTGTCAATTTTCTTATTTGAGATGTCAAATTCTTTATTTGAATTAAAGATTTTAAATTTCTTTTAAACAATATTACACCCCAAGGTTTTTCTTCTGATAAGAGTACTTTTTCCATTTTAGAAAGCTTTGTACCACTTAAACTTATTATTAAAGCTTTACATTTCATTTTTTATTTATTAGTTCCCAAAAACTTCTTTTTTTTTTACTATCATCTTCTTGATCAAAAGAGTCGTTAAATTCTATTATATCGCTTGTATCGTTTGCTAAAACGGGCAAATTCTTGATTTTTTCTTTTAAAATTAAATCAATGTTTAAGCGATTATAATTTTTAACACTAATATTTTTGTTAGAAGAATAAAAACTAAAAACTTTAAAAATAAAAAAAATCACTAACAAAGACATTAAAATATTGATAATTTTAAACATTACATTTTTTCAGGAAGTGACACTCCAAGTATATTCATTCCATTTTTTATTACTATAGCAATAAGATTGATATAAGCTAAAGAATCTTCTTTTTTAATTTTTCCATCTTGTATTAATCTAAATTTACTATCCTCATTTCCTTTACTCCAATAAGAATGGAACAGTGTTGATAGTTCATACAGGTAAAAAGGTATTTTATGAGGTTCCAGTTTATAAGCTGCTGACTCTATTATTTTTGGCCACTCAAAAATTTTTCTTAATATCTTCTCCTCGTATTCATTTGGTTCAAATGTACTAGAATCAACTGAAATCTGATCATTAAAATTAATTTTAAGTGTTCTTAAAATTGAGTTTATCCTTGCATATGCATATTGAACATAAAAAACAGGATTGTCTTTTGTTTTTTCTTTTACTTTTTCAAAATCAAAATCTAGCTCTACATCATTACTTCTATTTAACATCATAAACCTTATTGAGTCTTTATTGACTTCATTAAGTAAATCTTGGACAGAGATAAAATCACCCGCTCTTTTTGACATCTTAAAAGGTTGTCCATTCTTATAAAGTTTCACTAGTTGACAAACTTTACAATTCAACTTCACTTTTTTGTCAGAAAGTGCCGATACTGCTGCGCTAATTCTTTTAATATAGCCTGTGTGATCAGCTCCAAGAATATTTATCAAATTATTATATTTTCTACTAATTTTATCAGAATGGTAAGCAACATCGTTTGCAAAGTAGGTCCATGATCCATCATCTTTTTGTAATGATCTATTTGTATCATCTCCAAATTCTGTTGATTTAAATATAAGTCTTTTTATTTTTTTCCAATTTTTTGACTTCTCTCCTTTAGGAGGATCTAAATAGCCTTCTTCTACCAAATTTTTTTTTTTTAATTGATTTATTGTTTTGTTTACCAAATCTTTCTTTATAAGCTCGGTTTCAGAGAAAAAATTGTCATGTTGTATTCCAAGTTTTTTGAGATCATCTTTAATTAAATTCATTGATCCTTCTAAAGAAAGTTTTTTTAATTCATCGAATGAATTATCTAAATTTTCAACATTAATGTTCTTATTTTTTTTTATTATATTATTTGCGATTTCCTTTATATATTCACCTGGATATAAATTTTCTTTTAAAACAAATTTTTCTTTATGTTTAATTTCTCTTATTCTTAAATAAACTGACTCTACAAAATTTCTTATTTGGTTACCGTAATCATTTATATAGTATTCTTTGATTACTTTATTTCCATTAAATAACAATAAGTTTGATAAAACATCGCCAAAAACTGCCCCCCTACAATGACCTACATGCATTGGCCCCGTTGGATTAGCTGAAACAAATTCTATATTATAAATTTTATTTGATTTTTTTGATCCGTAATTATCCTTATTTTTGAATATATCTTTAATGTTATCAATAAAACCATTTTTTGACAGTTTTATATTAAGAAAACCAGGACCTGCTATATCAATTTTTTCAAAGTGATTTATCTTTTTTAACAGTAAATCTTTTATATCCTCTGCTAAATTAATTGGATTAAGTTTATTTTTTTTAGCTAATACTAATGAAATATTAGAAGATAAATCGTAATTAAAATGACTAGGTGGAACTTCTAAATTTATATTATCTAGATTTTCCAAAATTTTTAGTTTTAAATTATCTTTATTATCTAAAATAACTTTATTTATATTCAATAAATAATTTTCAAATATATTCATTTTATCTTTTTATATAGATTTATTGCATATCTATCAGTCATTCCAGCTATAAAATCGCAAATTGATCTGGCAACATTCGTTTTATCGTACTTACTCACATTTATATATTTACCTGGATTTTTTCTTATTGAAAAAAATAATTTTCTGATAATTTTTTTTCCATCATTCGTATTAGATTTTACTTTGTTATGATAGTACATATTTGCTCTTAAAAAACTTTTTATTCTTTTATCGAATTTTCTCATTTTGCTTGAAAAAGTCACTATGGGGTATTTAGATTTAAAAACATCTTTTTAAATTTTTAATTTTATTTTTTTTAAGATTTTTTTGAGTGGTGATTATCAAATCTTCGACCATTTCATTGATTATTTCTCTTACTATTTGTCTTATTACCAAATCTATTGAATAATCTTTTAATTTATTTTTATGCTTTATAACAATCTTGTTGAGAATTGGAATATTTTCTAAATCATCAAGATAAAATAAATTAGATTTCAACCCATCTTCTAAATCATGACTATTATATGCTATATCATCAGATATAGAGGCTACCTGTGCTTCTAGTGAAGGACTTTCAGAAAAATTAATCTTATTTTTAAAATAGTTAACTCCTAAAATTTCTTCGAATTTTTTTAAATTTTTGGTTGGTCCATTATGTTTAATTAATCCATCTAATGTTTCTAATGTAAGATTTAAACCTTTAAATGAATAATACCTGTTTTCTAAAAATAAAATCGTTCTTAAAGTTTGTATATTGTGATCGAATCCTCCAAATCTTTTCATGCAATCATTAAGTGCCTCTTCACCTGCATGTCCAAAGGGTGTATGACCCAAGTCATGGGCCAAACTTAGAGTTTCGCATAAGTCTTCATTTAGATTAAAAAATTTAGACAAAGTTCTTGCAATTTGAGCTACTTCTAAAGAGTGAGTAATTCTAGTTCTAAAGTGATCTCCAGTAGTATTTACAAATACTTGTGTTTTATGTTTTAGTCTTCGAAAAGCAGTTGAATGAATTATTCTATCTCTGTCTCTTTGAAAATCTGACCTTAAATGAGTTTTTTTTTCATTAAAAAACCTACCCTTTGACTTTAATGGCACAGCTAATTTAGATAAAGTTTGGATTGAATTTTTTTGCATGCTTACTATATAGATTATATACTAAATAATTATGGAAAAAAAATTAGAATTTACTGATAGTGCAAAAAATCAGATAGATAAGATCACTAAAAACAAAGAGAAAAAATATTTTAGAATTGCAGTTCAAGGAGGCGGGTGTTCTGGATTTAAATATAATTTTAGCTTTGATGATAAAATAGAGGAAGACGATATCTTGTTTAACAAAGCTGTAATAGATAAGCAGTCGCTTGATATTATAGCGGGCTCAACAGTAGATTTTAAAAAAGAAATGATTGGCGAGTCTTTTTCTATAAATAATCCTAAAGCTTCGGCTTCGTGTGGTTGTGGTCTTTCTTTTTCAGTTTAATGAAAATAATTTCATGGAACGTGAACTCAGTTAGAGCAAGAATTACAAACATTTTAGATTATATCAAACAATCGAATCCTGATATTTTATTACTCCAAGAAATTAAAACTCAAGATATTGGTTTTCCTTATGAAGATTTTCAAAACATTGGATATAACTCTTATGTTTTCGGTCAAAAAAGTTACAATGGTGTTGCTATAATATCTAAACAAGAATTAAATAATATTAATAATAGCTTTATTAAAGATGATTTAAAACAATCTAGAATAATTACTGCTGAGTTAAGATTAAAAAATAAAAAGATAGAACTTATTAATATTTATGTTCCAAATGGAAATCCTATAGATACAGAAAAATATGAATATAAAAAAGAGTGGTTAAAAAAATTTATATCAAGTGTTAAAAAAAAAATTCAAAAAAACTCAAATATGCTTATCGCTGGTGATTTTAATATTATTCCTGAAGAAATAGATGTTCATGATTTTAAAAGATATGAAAACGATGCTTTAGGTAGATTAGAAATAAGAAAAAAATATAGAGAATTAATCAATTTAGGTTTTAAAGATGTATATAGATTTAAAAATAAAACAAAACAAGAATATACGTTTTGGGACTACTTTGCAGGTTCCTGGCAAAAAAATTATGGAATGAGAATAGATCATTTTTTACTTTCAAACAGTTTAATTGAAAATATAAAATCAATTGATATAAATAAAAAACCAAGATCAAAAGAAAAACCATCTGATCACACACCAATCGAACTTGAAATTATTTAACTCTACCGTATATATCTTGATATCTAACTATATCAGTTTCTTTTAAAATTGATCCTAATTGAGCTTCAATTATTTTTACTGGTTTCTTATACGGGTTTTCTATTCTGTGAATAGATTTGACAGGTATAAAAATAGTTTCATTGGTTTTTAAATAAAATTTTTTTCTGTTCAAAGTTATTTTTGGAGTTCCTTGAGTTACAACCCAATGTTCAGAACGATGAAAGTGTTTTTGAAGACTTAGAACTCCTTGAGATTTTACATAAAGTTCTTTAATTAAAAAATTTTTACCGTTGTACAAATTTGTATACCTGCCCCAAGGTCTGTAAAAAATATTTTTCTTTTTTTGATATTTAATCTTTAATTTATTATAGATTTTGCAAATTTCTTTCCAGCTTCCAAGATCAGACCAAGGTATATTTAGATTTATAGCATTTATATCTTTTGATTTTTCTAATATTGCATAATCAAAAGAAATTGTCTTACATTTTAAAAAGTCATTTTTATTTAGATAATAAACATTATTTTTAAATCTCGATTTATTTACAGAATTCAAACAACAATTGTAGTTTTTGTTTTGGTACTTCTTGAAGTTATTAATTATTGATTTTTTCGTAAGGAAAAACATTCCTGAATTCCAATAAGCATTTTTTTTAATAATTTTTTTTGCTTTTTCTAAATTTGGTTTTTCAATAAATTTTGAAACCTTGTATTTATTCTTAACCCGATGTGATAAAAAATAACCAAAATCAGTTGAAGGGTACGAAGGCTTAATACCAA
>CACNAY010000006.1 GCA_902618555.1 uncultured Pelagibacteraceae bacterium | reverse complement strand
TTCATTGAAGTAAGCAAGAACTAAAGCATACAAGTCAGTGAAAAAGAATAGTGCTGCAAGTGACGCTCTTATAACCGCTGGTTCTGCAGCAATTACTAATAAATATAGAGCTATTGGCAGTCCCGCTAAAGTTCCAAAACCATTCACTGTTCCTGCTGTTGCACCCACAAAAAATTTGGAAATATTATGGTTTAATTTTTTATTCTTATATCCACGCAACAATAATATTGCAAAAACAAGAACAGTAATCGAAATTATTAAATGCGTTAATCTTGGTTCTAAAATTGATAACAAGTGAACACCAAAAGGTGTTCCAATCGATACACCTAAAAGTAGATAAAAAACAAACTTCCAATTAATTTTTTTCCAGATACTAGGTATCATAAAAAAACTCGCAATAATTTCCAACAACAAAATGATAGGCACAATTTCTTTTGGAGGAAGAATGAAGGATAATAAAGAAACACTTGATGCAGAAAAACCAAATCCACTAAAACCTCTAACCGTTGAAGCAAATAAAATTATTCCACAAAAAAATAAGAATTCCAGAAATGATAAGTCTATAGCAGTTAACATATAATTATTTTAAAATTGTCATTGGATCTAATTTTATTTCAAACCAATTTAAGCGAATATCTAAATGGGGTCCTGTAGCTCTACCACTTTGACCAAGAGTACCGACGATCTGTCCTTTTTTAACTTTTTGTCCTTTTTGAACATCTATATCTTTCATGTGCATGTACAAGGTACTTATTCCATGACCATGGTCAAAAATAACAGTTCCTCCAGTGAAATACATATCTTTCTCTACTAACGTAACTACTCCATCCATCATTGATTTTACAGGAGTACCTTCAGGTGCGTGAAAATCAATTCCATAATGAGGTCTTCTTGGTTTTCCATTTAAAATTCTTTGACTACCGTAAACACCCGTGATGATATATTTATCTATGGGGTAAACAAATTTATCTTTAAAAAAAATTAAATTACTATTTATTGCTCTAGCATCTCCAATTAATTTATTATCTTTTTTTATCCTTTCAAAAACTTCTGGCGGTGGAGTGACTTGTTTCGGTGGAAGGCCATCAATTCTTTGAATTTTATACTCTCTTTTGAAGACCTGCTTTTCAATTAATTTTGTTTCTTTTTTATTTTGTATTTTTATTATTACGTTATTTTTTCTATCTCTATCTAACCCAAAAGCAAAAAACCCATCTTTTGAGACTCTTATTTTTCTGTTATCTATAAACACTTTTGATTTCGGATCTGTTTTACCAAGTATAAAAGAGCCTTGTTTAAAATCTCCCTGAAACTCAACAGCGTGAGAAATATTAAATATAATTAAAAAAAATAATGCGTATCTAATCATAATAAAATTTTAAGATCTTCGTAAATTAACTGAAATGAAACTATTAAAATTGCCAATAAACCTACCCAACTTATCCAAGAATATTTTTTTATTAACTTAGCAGTATAATTAGCAGCAAACGCCATTAACAATATTGATAAGCCTAATCCAAACGCTAAAAGCATATAGTGATCTTTGGCTGCACCAGCTACTCCTAAAACGTTGTCTAAACTCATAGTTACATCTGCAAGAATAACTGTGAAAATTGCTTTTTTAAAATTTGAATTATCAACTTCAATATTTTTTTCTTCGATCTTATTTTGAATAACATCACGAAAAAGTTTATAGCAAATATAAAGTAACAATATTCCCCCAATAAGTCTTAACCCTGTAATTTGCAATAAATAAGCTGTTATAAAAGTAAAAATTATTCTTAAAACTACTGCTCCTCCAATGCCCCAAAATATAATTTTTTTTCTGTTAGAAGACTCAAATTTTGATGCAACCATTCCAATAATAATTGCATTATCGCCTGCTAAGACTAAGTCTATCAAGATAATTTCAATTAATATAATTAGTTGCTCTGTCATAATGAAATTTATATTCTATAAAGTATGAACTATAAAAATATTAAAATAGAAAAGCGAGGAAATTACGCAATTATTCAAATTGCTAACAATAAAAATAATAGTTTAGATGAAAATACCCTAAATGAAATAGCTAATGCAACCAAGCATTTAAACAAAACTAAAGAAATAAAATGTATTGGTTTAATTGGTGGATCAAAGTTTTTTTCTCCTGGAGCTGATATTAAAGAATTAGAAAAATTAAACTCCAAACAAGCAAAAAAACAAAAACTATTCTCAAATATTGATAAACTTAAAGATATTGATATTCCAATCATTGCATTTGTTAATGGTTATGCATTAGGTGGAGGTTTTGAATTGGCTCTTTCAAGTGATCTCATTATTGCTAGTGATAATGCAAAGTTTGGATTACCTGAAATTAATTTAGGACTTATTCCGGGTATTGGTGGAACACAAAAAACTAAAAAATTTACTTCAAATCAAAATATAAAATATCTAGCTATGTCCGGAGATATTATCGACGCTGAAACAGCGATGAAGTTTGGGATAGTCTCACAAATTATTCCAAAAGAAAATTTTAATGACTTCATCATAAAATTTTTGATCAAAATTTCTTCAAAACCTAAAAAATCACTCCAAATTATTAAAAAACTTGTAAATTTAGAAGTAAATTCTAAGAATGCTTTACAAAAAGAAAGACAAGAATTTTATAAGCTTTTAGATAGTAAAAATAAAAAAATTGGTATCGAAAGTTTTATTTTAAAAAAAACACCAGTGTGGGATTAAAGATCAAACCACTCTAAGTATTTTTCTCTATTACTTGCAAGATATCTTGGTAAAAGATTAGTATCAATTTTTTTAAGCTTGTAGTCGCTGACCCATTTATTTTTAGAACTTTTGTCTGCAAAATGATCATAGAACATTTCTCTTTTAGAAATTTTATCTCTAATTTTACTAACTGTTATTCCACTTAATTTAAATTCATCATGATGACCAAAGTTCATAAATTTTTCAAACATATCCTCAGGACTTTTTAAATTTGTAAAATGCCAACCACCATCATTTATAATATTTAAATTTGAATATTTGGTGTTTGAAAAATAAGTATCTATTCTCCAAATAGGATATTTTTTAAACTTGATGTTACGAAGCCAAGAAAAAGATTTCAAATTCTTTTTTCTACACCCTTTAGTACCTGGCCAGAGCATCCTGTCATACAGTAAATTGAATTTAAAATAAAAAAATAGCTGATTAAATATCACAATATCATTTTTATTTTTCTTGAAATCTTCAGAGTCTAAATTTGGGATTTCATCATTATCACTTAACATTATAAAATCATCATCATCAGCATCTTTGATGGCATTAAAATGCTCATCGTAAGATAATTCAATTCTTTTTAGACTATTCGCTCTTTGTAAAGTTGGATTATTATTTTCTTCAACAATTCCGTCAGGTTCTTTATCTATCACGATATATTTAATTTTATCTTTGAACTTAGGATAATTATTTATATCAAAATTTAATTTTTTCCTTTCTCCGCTATGAGAATAAGTTGACTCTGTTACAATAAATTTATCAACTTTATCTTTAAGAACATTTAATCTTACTTCGTACATCATGTGTTCGTTGTAAAAAGACGTACAATCAATGATTTTCATTAATTTTTAACCTCAAGGTTGTAGACAATATGCATACCTGCAATCTACTTTTAACACAATTAAATTAAACCACAATTTGAGAAAATAAAACTATTATGAGAAAGCATTTTTTAATTTTTGCAGTTTTTTTATATGTGAGCTCAGCCTTAGCTGCAGGACATATAACTAAAGCTCAAAAAGAAAAAACAATAGAGTGTTTAGGCCATTACAGTGCAACAGCTGTTTTACCAGCTGAGACTATTGAAGTTAAAAATATGGAATTAGCTTTGGCTTCAGTAAAGGTAATTAGAGAATACCTCACATCTGAAGGTGTTAAAGATGATGAGATGAACAAAGGCATGAATGCTTATGTAGACAAAGTTTATGGCAAGCCTTTTGATAAATCTAAAAATGGTGAGTGTAATAAATTTATTTATAAGCAAATTAAAGGTTCAGAAGAAAAAATCGAAAAATTATCTAGAACGATTTATGCAGGCTAAAAATGAGCGGATACGTTATAGCTAATATAGATGTAAAAAATCCTGAAGCTTATAAAGAATATATTGGTAAAGTTGTGCCTACAGTTCAAAAATTCGGAGGAGAATACCTTGTACGTGCCGGTGAGTACAAAGTTATAGATGGTGAGTGGAAATACCCTAGAACAGTAGTAATTAAATTTCCAACTTATGAAAAAGCTTTAGAGTGGTATGACTCTAAGGAATACAAACCAGTAAAACCTATTCGATTAGCAAACTCAGTTGCTAATGGAATAATAATTAGAGGAGTTTAAATAAAAGTAAACAATGGAAAAAGAAATGTTAGTACATCTTAAATTTAAAGAAGGCAAATTAGAAACTTTCACGAAATGGATGCAATCAGATGAGGGTATGAGTGTTAGAAAAAGTGTTGCATATCCGGAAAAAACTGTTGGTGCTATGATCCCAGATAAAAGCGGAATGCTATTTAAAGTCAATGTTCATAACGAAGCAGGAATGAAAGAGTTTGTAACTGGAAATAACTCCACAGCTAAAGCAATTTATGCTGAGTGTGTAGAAAGTGCTCAGTTATTTGAACTATCTGAAATAAACCTATAAAGGAGAAAAAATGAAAAACTACATGGTAACACACACTTTCAAATCTGCTGAAATGAAAGCTAAATTTACAGAAACAGTGGCTTCTATGAAAATGGAAGATATTGTTAAAAGTATGAAAAGTGACAATGCTGCTTGTCAAATGACTTGGAATACACCGGGCGATACAATGGAAATGTTTTGCTGGTGGAAGGGAAAAGATGAGCAAGCAATTATTAATCAATTAGGTCAAATGAATGATTTTTTCACTCCTCATAAATTTGTTGAGTGCACAGATCAAGTCATGGACTATAACGCATAGGATATTTATGATAGACAAATTTGGAAACGCATTTTATTTAATTATTTACTTAGCACATTTTATTATAGTTGGTAGCTACGCTTACCAATTGGTATTTGATACTAAAAAATTTCTTAAGGGTAGAGGGGTAGATAAAACTGCAACTTTAATTACAAGATTTGCAGGCTCATTCATGATTGCCACTGTTCTAATGGCAATATATATCGCTTTTATTAGATCAGGTGGTGTAGAAGCTACTTGGGCCTTCTTTAACTTAGTTTTTATAATGAATGTTTCGATATTAATTGTAAATTTTTATACATTAAAAATTGACAAAACAGGTTTAACTAAAAAAACTAGAAACGATGGAATATATGCTCCACTCGTTCTTGTTATTATCAGTGCAATTCTTTGTTACGGTTTGGCTGATAAAATTTACGTTTAAGGAGATACATGGCAAAGTTTATGAATATTGTTAGATGCAAAGTGAAATCATCTGGCAGAGAAGAATATTTGAAAAAAATAGATGAGATGCCAAAATTCGATGGGCAGATTTCAGCTAAATATGTTGAAACGAAACCTAATGAATTTTTTATGTTAGGTGAATGGAATTCTGAAGATGACATTGCTAAAGCAAGATCAAAAATGATTGCATTCTTGGATACACTTCGGCACACTTTGGAAGAACTGTCACCAGATTTGGGAGTAACTGATCCTCATTCTGGTACAGTTGTAATTGAGAAATAGGAAAGGGGTAACAATGGCAAAATTTTATACACTTGGGTGTTACACAGCTAAAGGTCTTGGAGGATTTGTAAGTAATCCATCTACTGACAGAAAAGCTGCAACATCTGCACTTGCTGCTTCTGTGGGAGCGAAAGTAACTCAATACTCAGGCCTAAGAGGAAAATATGATTTTATGGCAGTGATTGAAGGAACTTTTGAACAAGCTGCTGCAGCTGCAATGGTTGCTGTTTCTAGTGGTGCTGTTTCAGATTTTACAATTTTGGAAGATGTAAATCTAAATGAAATAGCTAAAACTGCTCAGAAAATGGCATCATCATACAAAGAGCCAGGAAAATAATTATTTTCTGTAGCTAATACATTTTAGGGTATCAGTGAATTTTATTTGATTTTTATATTTAGATTTTATTTCACTGATACCAAGATTAATTTCTTTATTACTCATGTTTAATAAACATGAAATGTATCTCTCTTTGATCATTCTAATGTATTTTTGTTTAGAGATGCTTACTTTAAAATTAAAGTTTGTATAGCTTATTTTTTTTAAGTTATTTTTGATTATCTTAAATAAAACTTCGTCTCTTTTTAAACTTTTTTCTAAATTTTTTCTCATTTTTTTAAAACAAGGTATCTTATTATTTTTTGTTTTTAGAGAAAAAATTAATATTTTACCTTTGTTATTTAAGCTTTTCTGAGCAAGATTTAGAAGACGATTTAAACCTGATTTAGAAAAAAAATGAATAGTTTGTTTGATTAAAATTAGATCATATTTTTCTTGTCTCTTTAAATATTTTAAGGCACCAATTTTCTTAAATACTATATTCTTTTTAACATCCTTATTTGCAACAATATCAATCCCTATGGGTTTTTTTCTAAATTTATATTTTTTTTGAAGAGCACTAATAATATTCGCTCTTCCACATCCAATATCCAATATTTTAGAATTTTTATTTAAATTAATTCTGTTTTTAAGAAATTTATTAAATTGCGATATATACGTTATGGATGATAACCAAGTTTTATTATCCCAGTTTTTAAGTCTTTTCATTAAGCTCTTAATTTTGTTTTTTTATATTTTGAAGAATATTTTTTATAAATATTTTACTATGATACACATCGTTTAAGTGAGAAGCTAAATCATTAGGTTTATAGATTTCATTTTTATTTAAATTACTAAAATCAATTTTTGACATATTGATATGACTAATCCTTTTGTCTTTGTTTAGAGATAAAGTATCATTTATATAATCTGAGACATCAACTTTATAAGTATTATTTAAATGTCTTTTATGAGGGAAACTCACAATAAAAATTTTTTCTATATTTTTCTCATTAGCTAGGTAATTTAGAAATTCACCCAAAGATTTTTTAAAATTTCTTTTTGCATTATTGTCATAATTTTCTAGTTCCTTCATTATTTCTCTAAATCCACACTTATGAATATTTCTATTTTTATATCCATTTTTAAAAATATTATTTAAGCGATTAATGTTGCGTTTAACAAAATAATTTGTTTTTTTAGCTGGAAATTTAATTATTTTATTTAAAGTGCTTTGAAAATTTAATTCAGAATATAAATATAATTTAGAATAATCATACGTTGCCCTCGTAAACTTTTCTCTACCTATTCTTTCCAGTTTGCCATCTTTTGAATAAATTTTTTTATTTTTGTATCTGCAAAATTCATCGCCAATATCAGTTTGATCGATATAAATTATAAGTATGTCAGGATTTATATTAAATTCTTGTTTTAAAATTTCATATTGTTTATGCATCAAAGACGGAGCGAAAGATGTAATCCCAGCATTATAAACTGTATAATTATTCTCAATTGCAAAATTTTTAATCATTTTTTCTGATTGTTTAATTTCAGAAATACTTTCGATCCAGGAGTCACCTTGAAGCAATATTGTTTTACTATTTGTACTATTTTCATTAATAATAGAAAACAAATAACCATTCTCCTTGTCCCCCCATCTGTTGGCATCTCTTAAATGATGAATTCTATTTGAGTAATTTTTATGAAAAATGAAGTTTTTTTCGCTTTTAAATAACAAGTTTTTATTTTTACTTATTTCAACAAGGCCCCATAGGCCAAACAAAAAATATGTTAGCGAAAATAATAAAAAAAATAAAATTGATTTAAATACAACTTTTTTCATTTGATAAATAAATGTTTCTATTATCAATGATATACTATATGATTAAGTATATGAAATCTCCAAATAGCCCAGATATACCTAACTCTTTAAATGAACATTGGATGCCATTTTCATCTAATAAGGATTTTAAAAAAAATCCAAGGCTTATTGCAAATGCAAAAGGAGTTTATTTAAAAACTCATGAGGGACATACTTTAATTGATGGAAGTTCTGGCCTATATTGTAATCCGTTAGGCCACGGTAGAAGGGAAATAATTGATGCAATCAAAAATCAATTAGAAAAATTAGATTACACAATGCCTTTTCAACAAGGATATGGAGGGTCTTTTGAACTAGCCACTAAAATTGCTCAAAAAACTCCTGAGGATTTAAATAGAATTTTTTATACAATATGTGGTTCTACAGCTGTAGAAACAGCAATTAAAATAGCAATCGCTTATTTTAAAGCTAAAGGTGAGGATAACAGATGTCGTTTTATTGGTCGCGATAGAGGTTATCACGGGATGAACATAGGTTCATTAACAGTAGGAGGGATACTAAACAATGTTAAAGTTTTTACAAATATTTTAATGCCAGGAGTAAAACACATGAGACACACGTTTCTTCCTGAACATAAATTTGTAAAGGGTCAGCCAGAGACTGGCGTTGAATTAGCGGATGATTTAGAGAAGATCGCGAGTGAAATTGGTGGAGAAAATATTGCTGCATGTATTGTTGAACCTATAGCTGGTTCTACAGGAACTTTAGTGCCTCCAAAGGGTTATTTACAAAGACTAAGAAAAATTTGTGACAAACATGGAATACTTTTAATTTTTGATGAGGTAGTGACTGGATGGGGAAGGACTGGATCTGCCTTTGCTTCTCAAGAGTTTGGAGTAACTCCTGATTTGATTACAATGGCTAAAGCAACAACAAACGGTATTGTTCCAATGGGAGTAGTTGCAGTTAGAGAGAAAATATACGATCAAGTGATGAATGCATCACCAGATGGTACAATTGAATTATTTCATGGTTATACTTATTCTGGAATTCCTGTGGCTGTTTCTGCAGCTCTAGCAGTACAGGAAATTTTTGAAAAAGAGGATATTTTTAATAGAGTTAAAAATCTTTCAAATTATTTTCAAGAAGGACTTCATTCTTTAAAAGACTTAAAATGCATCGAAAGTATAAGAGGTTACGGTTTTTTAGGTGGAATAGATATTCAAATGAGAGAAAAACCTGGTAAAGCTGGATTTCAAGTTTACAAAGAATGTTATAAAGCTGGATTAAATATAAAGCCAACAGGTGATGCCTTGATTATAGCACCTCCTTTCATCTGTGAAAAAAAACATATTGATGAGATAATCGAAAAATTGAGAACAGGTATTTCAAATTTTATAAAATCTTAACTAATTAGGTTACATTTTAATCATTTTGGGTCAAAATGGCTCTCACAGACCATTTTGATCTAACAATTAATTTAAATTATTTTGAGATGTGTTCTAATAATTGCATGAGTTCACAATATAAATTTGAAAATCACAGTCAAGATTTGGATCATCAAAGTAGAGTTAAGCTTACTGACCTATTATCAAGAATAAATGAAGAAAAAAAAATTGAAAGAAATAGAAACGTAGCTTTGAGCGTAGCTGCAGTTTCAGCAGTAACAGTATTTGGAATAATTCTCACTTTATAAAATATCATTATTAGCCATTTTTAACACTTTAATGTAACTAAATTTATTAAAGTTTTAAATAAGTCAATATTCAAGTAAATACTTTCTAATGAATATTGCATTTTATATTGATGAAATGAATTATAGGGGAGTTGCCAATTCAACTTACCAATTTGCCTTTCAAAATCAAAAAATATTAAAAAATAAATCTATAATTTTTTATAATAAAAAAAACTATCGGAATCAAAAAGAAGTAATTAATAAGTTTAGAAAAAAATTTAAATTAATTGGAATTTATAATTTTAAAGAAATTGAAAATTATGGAAAAAAACAATTTATAGATTATATTTACGTTCAAAAAAGTGGTGAAAAAAATGATTGGGCATCTAAAAAAATCAAAACACTTATCCATGGTGTTTACCCTCAAAAATTAAATCAAATCCATGGACATAAATTTGCTTATATTTCTGAATGGTTAAGTAAAAATTTTTCAAATAATAAAATAGCTTTTGTTCCATTAATTACAGAAGTAACAAAAAATAAAAATAACTTAAAAAAACAATTAAGAATTAGCAAAAATAAAATAGTTTTTGGTTGTTACGGCGGGGAGAGTAGCTTTGATTTAAAATTTGTTCAATCCGCAATCTTAGAAATAGTTAAAAAAAGAAAAGACATAGTGTTTATCTTTTTAAATATAAAAAAATTTCATAATCATAAACAAATAAAATTTTTAAAAGGTACTTTAAATGAAGATTATAAAAAAAAATTCATTAACACTTGTGATGCAATGATTTATGGAAGAAGTTTAGGTGAATCTTTTGGATTATCTATTGGTGAATTTGCTATAGAAAATAAAAGAATTATTTCATATAAATTCAATAGACACAGGGCACACCGTTTTAATATTCCAAATAATCAGTTCATTGAATATTCCTCTTACAATTCATTGATGAAAATAATTTTTAATTTTAAAAAAAAATCTTTTAAAGCTCGAAATAAATATAAGTATTACTCTAAAAAAAAAGTAATAATAAATTTTCAAAATACTTTTTTAAAAAAAGATCAAAATAAAGCTTTTTCTTATTGGGATTATTTTAAAAATTATCAAAACTTTGCTAAAATGGGTATCTATTATTTAAGACATAAAATATATGAACACTATTTCAATTTTTTTGAGAGTAAATTTTTATAATGAGGTAGTAAATGAAAATTATTGACAGCTATAAAGAATTTTATAAAGAAAATGGTCTAAAAAAAACTATTTTAAAAATTATATTAAAACCATTAAGATTCATAAATAAAAAAAAAGCTTATAAAAATTTCATTAAATCCAGAGAAAAAATTTTCGATCATAAATCAATAAAAGATAGATTCTCATATATTTATTCATCACATTATTGGCCGTCTAAAGAGAGTGTTTCTGGACCAGGGTCAGAATTTAAAAATACTAAAAATATAAGAGAAGAAATAACAAAATTAATTAAACAATATAAAATTAAAAAATTTTTAGATGTCCCCTGTGGAGATTTTACTTGGATCCAAAGTATTATTAATAAGGATATTGATTACATTGGAGGTGATATTGTTAATGAACTTATTAGTGAAAATAAAAAAAAGAATAAAAGTTCTAATGTTAATTTTATTGATATTGACTTATTACAGGATAAACTTCCAGATGCTGACCTAATGTTGTGTAGAGATTGTTTAGTTCATTTATCAAATGACAATGTAAAAAAATTTATAAAGAATTTTGTAAATTCTGATATAAAATATATTTTAATTACCTCATACGAGTCGTCATTTAAAAATAAGAATTTAAATATTAATGTTGAGATAGATGATGGTGATTTTAGACCAACATATTTGACAGAAAAACCATTTAATTTTCCTAACCCAGTAATCAAAATTTTAGACAAGGATATAGAACATAGCAAAGATCCAAATTTAAAGTGTTATTTATATTTTTACTCTATCAACCAATTAAAACAATTGATTGAAAATTAAAACTGTTATAAATGAGATAAATTAAGTTAGGGCGAGGTAGCTCAGTTGGTTAGAGCACAGGACTCATAAGCCTGGGGTCGGCGGTTCGAATCCGCCCCTCGCTACCAATGCTATTTTTTAAATCTTATTTTATTTAAAAATTTTCTGTATTTATAGTAAAGCTTCCACCCCCAATTATTTTGATCTTGTGGAGTTTCAGTAA
Organism: uncultured Pelagibacteraceae bacterium; assembly: GCA_902618555.1. Taxonomy (GTDB): domain Bacteria; phylum Pseudomonadota; class Alphaproteobacteria; order Pelagibacterales; family Pelagibacteraceae; genus Pelagilacustribacter. The sequence goes on along the minus strand of CACNAY010000006.1, from coordinate 27,385 downwards.
AATTAATTAATTCATCTGAATTATTTTTACGACCATTAGTAAAATTTATTTTATTATCTAAAATTCTTCTCGTATATATATTTTGAAACTTTTCATCTTTTACGGTTATTGAGACATAATCGTTCCATATATCTCTACCATTTTCATAATTTGTAAAATGTTCTAAAACTTTAGGTTTAAAATTATTTCGATGACCCCAACTTTCTAAGGCTTTACTGCTATCTGGATAAAATCTCCAATTATCAGTTGAGTGCCTGTGATACTTTGAATTAGAAGGAGCATTTAAAAAAAACAATCCAGTTGGTTTTAAAATTCTTAAAATTTCTAAGTAACTAAGCCAAAAAAATTCTGTATGCTCGAAAGTAGAGATTGATATCACTACATCTATAGTATCTTTTTCAAAAGGTAATTTATAGGGATCGTCAAGTACGATATCTACATTATTACCCTTTACTATATCAACTCCAATATACTTGTGATTTTTATCTAGATGCTTTTTTATACTTTCATTAATTGATTGTGATCCAATTTCAACTATTTTAATCTCACTATTTTTATCTCTTAAATAATTGTTTTTAAAATCCAGAAAACTATTTAAAGCAGATACATGCATTATTATTTTGCGTATTTATTTACAAGCTCACTTATATATTTAGCATCTTTAACAGATACTTTATGATGCAAAGGAAGCACTAAATATCTATTTTCCAGATAGTCCATATTAGGAAATTTCTTACCTTTAACATACTTTTTGAAAATAGAATATCTGTCATTTCTAAAATGAACTTGATTAGTCTCAATGTTATGATCCCTCAATTTTTTTTGGACAAAATCTTTATTGTTAATATTTATTGTGAATAGCCAGGCGCCGTGGCTCTTTTTCTTATCATAATCATGTATACATTTAACTTTTTTATTTTTTGATAATTCACTTAAATACGTTTTATAAATTTTTTTTCTGTGTTTAATTATCTTATTAAATTCTCTTAAAGAATCACATCCCATAGTTGCCGCTATATCTGTCATTTGATATTTGTAACCAACTTCATGAACATCATTTTTCCATATACCTTGTTGTTTCTTTTTTCTGTCTATTCCGAACCATCTTATCCTTTTAGCTTTGTCCTCTAATTTTTTATTTTTTATTGTTAACATTCCCCCATCACCTGTAGTGAAGTGTTTTATTGCTTGGAAGCTAAAGGTTGAAAAATCACTAAGCCCACCAATTGGTTTGCCTTTGTATTTTGCTCCTAGGGCATGAGCTGCATCCTCAATTAAAATAATATTATTCTTTTTTGCAATATTTCTTAATTCATCCATATTACATGGTAAACCCCCGTAATGTACACATACTATTGCTTTAGTTTTTTTTGTAATAAGTTTTTTAACACTTTGAATACTTATATTCATAGTTTCTACTTCTATATCGGCAAATTTTATCTTTAGACCCATATAAAGCATTGGAATATTTGTAGCCGTGCAAGTAAAAATTGTTGTGATAACTTCATCTCCTTTTTTAAGGCCAGCCAAAATATAAGCTAAATGCAGAGAGTCAGTGCCTGACCCAGTTGCAATCACTGAACAATTTTTGGCAAACTTTTTTTTAAAATCATTCTCAAACTTGTCAACCATTGGTCCTTGTCCAAGCCATCTACCGGCAAGTTTTTTTTTAACATTATAACCAGATCTCTTTGAAACATATGGATAAAATAGGAGCACACCCTTTTTTTTGTCCTGCATTATTGGTAAATCTTTAAAAGACATATTTTAGTGATACCATAAATTTTTTTAAATAATAGATGTTATATTTTCTTTTTGTAAATTTTATTAAATTTTTTAACATTCATCGACATATTCTTTTTAAAAACAATAGTTTTTATTTTCTTTAACGTAATTTTTTTTACTTTAGAGTTATGTTTTTTTGCAAAGCTATAAATAGTTCTAATCGGCCCTCCAACATTTAAAACTCCTTTTAATCTAATTAATTTAGGAATATTTTTTGCTATCTCCTCGTGAAAAATAAAATTAAAATATACATCTGAAAGAGCCTTTTTGTGAAGAAAAGGTTTTTCAGTCATACAAATTCTCAATATAAGTGAGTTTTTGTACATGTGAACAGCAGACTCTCCCCCAAGTTTTGACCAGCCATAGTTATTAAAAGGTAAAACAGGATCTGATTCTTTATAATTGCCTTTTGTACCAGGGTAAACATAGTTAGTAGAGAAATATACAAACTTAATATTATATTTTTTGCATACCATCACTAAGTTGCTTGTCCCTATAATATTCAAATTAATACTTTTTATTGGATTTTTATCATGTAATTGGACCGGGCGAGATAGTCCTGCGAGATGAATAATAATTTTAGGTTTCTTTCTTAAAATAAATTTTTTGATAGATTTTACATTTGTAATATCTAACTCTCTCTTATTAGGAAAAATATAATCTTTAAAATTTTGTTTTTTTAAAATTTCTCCAAATCTACCAGAACCCCCAGTTACTAAAATTTTATTTTTTTTTGTCATTTTTTTAGCTTAAATAATAGGTCATACATATTTATATCTGTATAATAATCTTTTGAAAAATTTTTAAAGTTTAAAAATTTTGTCACATTATTAATATTCTTTTCAATTAAATTGTAGTTATTTTCTGTCATAAAATTAAGAAATTTTTTATAATTAAAAATATAAAGATAATTAATATTTGGATGCATATTTAGTTGTTTTACAATTATCTTCTCCTCACTTTTATCATTTAAGAAAAAAGGAGATTGTGAAATCAATATATAATTTGATTTTTTAAAAAAAGTTTTGAGCTCTTTTTTATAATCCTTTATATATTGCAAAGAACTTCCAAAATAGGCAATGTTTATCAAATCAAGCGAGTCAACATCAACTACAGAAATATTTTTCAATTTTTCATTTTGAATAAATTCTACTACACAAGTTTCCACTTCTTTTTGATCTCTGAAAAAATAATTTATATTTTTAAAATTTTTTTCTAAATAAAAATATAGGTTTAAATTACCCGCTCCTATATCAAAAAAATTAATTTCTTTAATTTTATCAGTCAATACTTCAAGTAAGTCAGGTAAATGAGTGTAAGTTATGTATGGTCTTAAATTATTTTTTTTTTCCAATTTTGATTTTTCTAATTCAGATTTTATATTTGTCAAAGGATAATTTGTATCTGGTAAGTTTTGATGATTGGTTTCGACAAAAAAAATCTTAAATATTTTGAAAATTTTTTTTGCTAAAAAAGGATTTAGATTATCGTAATATTTTGATTTTAAAAAAGCGTTTAATAAATTCATTTAATTTTAATCCTATTTATATTTGTATCATAAAAAAAAATTGGCCAAGTTCTATATTTAGAGTATTTTTGAAACCAGTATGAGAGATATCTTTCTGCTAAAAATGCATATAATCTTTTTAACGAATAACCCTCAAGTTCTAACCCAAATTCATTTTCACATTTTTTTAGCCAAGAAAACACTGAGTTAAAATAATCATTCATTAACTTTTTAGATTTACAAAAAAATAGATTTTCTCTGTTGAACGAGTTTTTTTGATTTACAAATCTTTCAAAATCAGTTTTTTCATTTTTATCAAGAAAAGAGATTGCTTTATCAATTATTCCATCTCCATGAAACACGTCAAAATGTAATTTTATATTTTGATTTTTTTTAAAAAAAAATTTAGGATTTATTAAAAATTTCTTGGGTGCGTGTTTGATAATTTTACTAATTTTCCAATTATTAACCATCATTTCTTCGCCTAGAATAGCGTCGTAATCACCCCACTCAGCGGGAATTTTTTTTAACACATAATCTTGGAAATTTTCTTTATTTACAATTTTATTTATCTCTTCAGAGCTAGTTGTACTTTTTTGAGACCAATGATATCTATATCCGCAGAAACCAAGCCATTGATTATCAGGATAATTGTTTAAAAAGTTTTTCCAAACCCAATAATAAAAAGTATACTCGCCATAAAAGGGGTTCTTCGAACTGATATTATCTCCTGTATCATCTCTTAACCACTCAGAGTCATAATTTTGTTTTCCAAGACCAACAGGTATATATTCTAATTTTTTAAGATTTTCTAAGTGATGTGAATTTAGACACATACAAAAAATTTTATGAGAATTCATTCTAAAGTTTTTTCAAATATCTTGAGTAATCACAATTTCCGTAAAATTTAATTGATTTTTGTATATCTTTTTTTCCAATCCATTTATTTTTTAGAGAAATTTCTTCCAAACACGCAATTTTAAGCCCTTGTCGATTTTCTATTGTATAAATAAAATTTGATGCATCATTAAAATCATTGATATTTCCCGTATCCAACCATGATCCTCCTCTGCCAATAAAATCAGCTTTTAGCAATTTTTTTTTCTTATAAATATTGAGTAAATCAATTATTTCAATCTCTCCTCTGGAAGACGGCTTTAATTTTTTGCTTAGTTTAACAACATTATTATCAAAAAAATACAATCCGGTAACAGCTAAGTTAGATTTAGTTTTTTGAGGTTTTTCAATTAACCTTAAAACTTGTTTTTTTTTATTAATTGTAGCCACTCCATAAGAATTTGGATTTTTAACAGGATGAAGAAAAATTTTTGCTCCTTTTTTTTGATTAATATTTTTCTTCAATATCTTTGTAAGACTTTGACCATAAAAAAAATTATCTCCTAAAATTAAAGCCACGCTATTTTTTCCTATAAATTTTTCTCCGATTATAAATGCCTCAGGCAGACCATTAGGGTTTTGTTGTTCTTTATATTGAATTTTAATTCCAAGATTATTATCTTCAGGTAAAATTTTTCTAAATTGATTAAGCTGACCTTTATTAACAATTATAAGTATATCTCTTATTCCAGCTAGCATTAGAGCGGATAAAGGATAAAAAATTAAAGGCTTATCATAAAGTGGCAAAAGTTGTTTGTTTACGGCCTTAGTTAAAGGACTCATTCTTGTTCCTTTACCACCAGCTAATATTATACCTTTTTTAATCATACATTTAAGCCTAAACGGCTTTCATATTTCTTTTTTGAAATTTTATTTAAAAAAAATTTATTTTTTAAATACCACTCAACTGTATTTTCCAACCCCGCATCAAACTTTATTTTTGGTTTCCACTTCAATCTTAATTTTATCTTTTTACTGTTTAATGCGTATCTGAAATCGTGTCCTGGTCTATCCTTAACGAATATTATTTTAGTTTTATTGCCTGCTTTATATTTCATCTTTTTAAAAATTTTCAAAATTTTTTTTACCAAGTCTATATTTCTTAAATTTTTTCCTGATCCCACATTATAATTTTCACCATTTTTACCTTTCAAATATAGCGTGAATAAGGCTCTGCAATGGTCTTCGACATGTATCCACTCTCTTGAATTTTTACCTTTTGCATAAATTGGTAGATTTTTATTATTAATGATATTCGTGATCATTTTTGGAATAAGTTTTTCAGGAAATTGATATGGACCATAATTATTACAACAATTTGAAATTACTGCGTTAATTTTATATGTTCTTACATATGAGCTTACTAAATGATCTGCAGCAGCTTTAGATGCTGAATAAGGTGAGCTTGGTTCATAATTTTTATTTTCATTTGACCTTAAATTATTTTTTATATCACCGTAAACCTCGTCAGTAGATATATGAATAAGTTTTATTTTAGTTTTCTTTTTTAGTTCTCTTAAACATTCTAACAAATTAAAAGTTCCATTTATATTTGTATATATAAATGGTTTTGGCCCATCAATTGATCTATCGACATGAGTTTCAGCGGCTAAATTAAAAATTGCTTTGGGTTTATATCTTTTAATTAAAGAATTAAGTTTTTTTTTATTATTAATATCAAGTTTAAAAAATTTATAATTGAATTTGTTTCTAATTGAATCTTTAAATTTATTAGATGAGTATGTTAGTTTATCAATATTGATTACAAAAAATTTTTTTCTAATTAAAAAATTTACTAAGTTTGTACCAATAAAGCCTGATCCACCTGTAACAATGACTTTTTTCATTTTATAGCAAGAATAACATGATTTATGTGGTAAATTAGTAAAAGAATTATCTTTTAAAATCAAATATTATTATTTTATGGAATCAAGTGATCTTACTGTAGTAATTGTAACTTTAAAAAGCGAAGAAGTGATATTTACTTGTTTAGACTCTATACCAAACAATATTAAAGTAATAGTGGTTGAAAATTCAAATAACAAAAAATTTAAAGAACAATTAGAAGAAAAATATAAAAATGTAAATTGTATTTTAGCAGGAGAAAATTATGGTTATGCAGTAGGTAATAATACTGGTTTGAGAAAAGTAAATACAAAATATGCTTTAATTTTGAATCCTGACACCGAATTAAAAGAAGATACAATACTTAATTTTTTCAAAACGGCGGAACTTGTTCCAGAATTTTGGTTAATTGGCCCAGGAAACAACCAAGCAAATTCCAAAGATTTTAATGATAGTGGCATTCTAGAAGTAAATAATTTAAAAGGTTTTGCGATTTTTTTTAATCTTATCAAATTTAAAAAAATTTTTTTCGATGAAAATTTTTTTCTTTATTTTGAAGAAATTGATTTATGTAAAGATTTAAAGAAACGTGGAGGAAAAATCTATTTAAGTAAAAAAATAGTTATTAATCACTTAGGAGCAAGTTCTGTAAAAAGAAATCAAAATTACGAATTAGAAAAAAACAGAAATTGGCATTGGATGTGGTCAACATTCTACTTTCATAAAAAATATAAGGGATTAATTATAGCTTTACTCATCGTTTCACCTAAAATCTTTTCTTCTCTAATAAAAATTGTTTTTTATCAAATAATTTTCAATAAAAAAAAACGCAACATATTTTTGTGTAGATTGGGTGGTATAATAAATTCTATCTTAGGTAAAAAATCTTGGTATAGGCCATCATTAGATTGATTTATTTACCTCTTATAGATAATAATCCTTAAATAATGAATAATAAAAAGATTATAATTACCGGTGGTGCTGGGTTTGTAGGCACAAATTTAATAAGACATTTGCTAGAAAAAACGAATTATAAAATCATAAGCATTGATAATTATTCCTCCGGATTAAAAAAAAATCATGTCAAAAATACAAGAGTAAAATATATTAAAGGAGATACAAGAAATATTTCCAAATTAATAAAAAAACCTAATCAAATAAAAACCATATTTCATTTTGGAGAGTTCTCAAGAATTTATCAAAGCTTTTTGAATATGAATGAATGTATCGAGTCTAATACGGTAGGATCGAATTCAATCTTTAATTTTTGTTTAAAAAATAAAATAAAACTAATTTATTCAGCTACCTCAGCATCCTTAGGTAACAAAGGCAACGATAAAAACTTGTCTCCATACGCTTTTAGTAAAGCAAAAAATCTTGAACTTCTCGAAAATTTGAAAAAGTGGTTTAATTTTAAATATGAAATTATATATTTTTATAATGTTTATGGTCCAAATCAAATATGTAGTGGGCATATGTCAACAGTAATAGGAATATTTGAGGATCATTTTAAAAAGAATAAAGCCTTACCAGTAGTTAAGCCAGGAACTCAGTCAAGGAGGTTTACACACATTGATGACACTGTCAAAATTTGCTATTTGGCTTGGAAAAAAAATTTATGTAGACACTATAGCATTTCAAATAAAAAGTCCTATTCTATTATAGATGTCGCAAAGCTTTTTAACTCAAAAATCAAATATCTACCTAAGAGAGCTGGAGAGAGATATGCGTCAGCCCTAACAAATAAAAATTTGTCTAATAAAATTTATAAATATTTTGGAAAAGTAAGTCTTAAAAAATACATTCTAGATTTTATAAAAAATAATTAGTGACCTGGAAACTCAATTAAGCACTCAGTTTTAAAACCTTTTTCTTTAAGTAATTTGTTACCTGGCAAATCAAATAGGTTAATAACAAAAATAAAACCCGCAACTGAACCTCCAGATATTTTTATTAATTTGGCCGCTGCTTCGGCGGTTCCTCCAGTGGCAATAAGGTCATCAATAACCAGCACTTTTTCACCGCTATTAATAGAGTCTTTGTGCACTTCAATAGTTGCATCACCATATTCTAAAGTAAAATCTACAGAATATGTCTCTGCCGGTAATTTATTTTTTTTTCTTAGTAATATAAATGGTTTATTTAAAGCATAAGAAACAGTTGAAGCGAAAACAAAACCTCTAGACTCAATAGCAGCAACTTTGTCAAAATGTATTTTTTTAGCAATTTCAATAATTTTATCGTTAGTAAACCTGAAAGCTTCAGGATTTTTAATTAAGGTAGTAATGTCTCTAAATAAAATTCCCTTTTTTGGATAGTTTGGAATAGATCTAATATATTTTTTTAAATCCATAATTTATGCTTCAAGTTCTAACAAAAAAGCATTAATAATTAAATGATGAAAAAAAGAAAGCTCGGGATAATTGGTGGAAGTGGTCTCTATAAAATGGAGGGTTTCGAAAAAACAAAATGGAAAAAAATTAACACTCCTTGGGGAAAACCCTCAGATGAAATCTTAAAGGCAAGTATTGGAAAAGAAGAAATTTGTTTTATTCCTAGACATTCAAGAGGCCATAAAATAAGCCCCACAAACATAAATTTTAGGGCAAATATAGATGCGATGAAACAATTAGGGGTAACAGATATCATTTCGGTATCAGCTGTTGGATCTCTTAAAAAAAACTTAGAGCCAGGTAAATTTGTAATAGTAGATCAATTTATTGATAGAACGTTTTCAAGAGTAAAAACATTTTTCAACGAAGAGATAGTAGCTCATGTTTCAATGGCTAAACCTACAAGTCCAGGATTATCAAACTGTTGTGAGAAAGCATTAAAAAAATTGAATATAAAATATCAATTTGGTGGAACATATGTTGTGATGGAAGGACCGCAATTTTCCACTTTAGCAGAGTCAAATTTATATAGATCATGGGGGGCTGATGTAATTGGTATGACTAATATGCCTGAAGCTAAATTAGCTAGAGAGGCAGAAATTAGATATTGCACCGTTGCAATGGTGACAGACTATGATTGCTGGCATCCTGATCATGATGAAGTCGATGTGAGTATGGTAGTTCAAACTCTAATGAAAAATGCAACCAACGCGCAAAATATGATTAAAGAAATAATAAAAACTTTTAAAGATTATTCTGTGGAAAAAGATCCTGCAAATGATTGTTTAGATGTGGCTATAATTACTGATCCAAAATTAAGAACAAAAAAAACAACAAATAAATTAAAAAATATTGCTGGAAGAGTTTTAAATAAAAAACAATCTTAATGCCAACATATACAGTAAAATATTCAAATATTAAACTTTCACAAAAACAAAAAAATTCTATTGCAAATGATATAACAAATACTCATAGTAAATTTACTGGAGCAAATTCCTTTTTTGCTCAAGTAATATTTCAAAAAAATGAAAAAAATGCTCATTTTATGGGTGGCAAATTAGTCAAAACTAAAGAAATTTTCTTAAATGGACAGATAAGAGCTGGACGAACATCAAAAGTTAAAAAACAATTAATTTTAGGTTTAAGAAAAATTTTGATTAAGAACACAAACTTGCAGAAAGATTTTGTTTGGGTTTACTTGGAAGATTTATTACCAAATCAAATGATCGAGTATGGAGAAATTTTACCTAAATCAGGACAGGAAAAAAAATGGTTTAATTCATTATCAACAAAATTAAGAAAAAGATTAAAAAAAATGGAAAAAAAGTAAATGAAAATAGAGGGAAAATCATACAAAACAATTTGGTTTGAGAATAATTCAGTAAAAATCATTGATCAAACAAAACTTCCCCATCAGTTTTTAATTAAAGATTTAAAAACTGTAAAAGATGCGATTAATGCCATAAAAAAAATGGAGGTAAGAGGCGCTCCATTAATTGGTGCAACCGCTGCATATGGTTTAGTTTTATCTATAATCGAAAATAATGATTTGTCTTTTTTAAAGAACTCTAGCGAAAAGTTAATTAAATCAAGGCCTACAGCAATAAATCTTAAGTGGGCAGTAGATAGAATGATGAAAAAGTTATCTGGAGTGAAAGATAAAGATATCTTGAAAATAGCTCTAGATGAGGCAAAGGCTATTACTGAAGAGGATGAAAAATTTTGTAAAAATATTGGTTTGAATGGTCTTAAAATTATTGAAGACATTGCTAATAAAAAAAAAGATACAGTTAATATTTTAACCCATTGTAATGCAGGATGGTTAGCTACTATAGACTGGGGAACAGCTACTTCACCTATTTACCATGCTCATCAAAAAGGAATTAAATTGCATGTTTGGGTTGATGAAACAAGACCACGAAACCAAGGATCAAATTTAACTTCGTATGAATTAAATGAAGAGGGAATTTCAAATACAATTATAACGGATAACGCAGGTGGTATTTTAATGCAAAGAGGGCAAGTAGATATATGTTTAGTAGGCACAGATAGAACTTTATTAAATGGTGATGTCTGTAATAAAATTGGAACTTACCTAAAGGCTTTATCTGCAAAAGATAATGATGTTCCTTTTTATGTTGCTTTACCAAGTTCTACGATAGACTGGAGCACCAAAGATCATAAACAAATACCTATTGAAGAGAGAAATTCAGAAGAACTGTCCTATATAGAAGGAATTGATGAAAATAAAAAAATAAAAAAAATTAGAATTTATCCCAAAAAAAGTAAATCTTTAAATCTAGCCTTTGATGTGACACCAGCAAAACTAGTAACAGGTTTAATCACCGAAAAAGGTGTTTGTGAGGCCTCAGAAAAAGGTTTGAAAGGTCTATTTAAGTGAGCAAATTAAAAGCTGAAGTTATTAAATATTCAAAAAAATTAAATATAACACACTTATCTACTTTAAGATCTGGAAACATCTCAGTTAGAGCAAAAGAAAAAGGTGTGCAAGGTTTTTATATTACTCCATCGGGAAGAAAGTATTCATCTTTAAAAACAAAAGATATTGTTTTTGTTTCGCTTAAAGGTATTTATGATAAAAAAAAAGGTAAACCGTCATCAGAATGGAGATTTCATCAAGATATTTATGTGAATAAGAAAGAGGCTAGAGCTATTGTTCATGCTCATTCAACTTGTGCTACAGCTGTCTCTACTCATCAAAAAAGTATTCCAGCTTTTCACTACATGGTTGCAGTAGCAGGCGGGGAAGACATTAAATGTACTAAATATGCAACTTTTGGAACAAAGAGTCTTTCAAGAAATATTATTAAAGCATTAAAAAATAGAACAGCATGTCTGATTGCTAATCACGGTCAGGTTGCTTTTGGAGAAAATTTAGAAAAGACTTTTGAGCTTGCTCAAGAGATCGAAAATATTTGCCATCAATATATAAATGCCCTAAGAATTGGAATACCTAAGATTCTTTCAAAAAAAGAAATGAAAATTGTTTTAGGAAAATTTAAAAATTATAAAAAAGGGTAATATTTATGATTAAAGTTGGCGAGCACATTACCATTGATTTTCTTGGTGTTAAAAAAGACTATTCACCTGAATTTTACGAAAAAGTTATTTACAAAATAGCAAAAGCTGCAAAGGTGGAAATATTAAACGTTGCTTCCCATAAATTTGAACCGCAAGGCTTTACTTTAGTTGCTTTATTATCAGAAAGCCACTTTAGTTTTCATACCTTTCCTGAAAGAGGCGTAATAAGCTTTGATTTTTTTACATGCGGCAAGGTAAATCCGAAAGTTGCTCTTAAAATTTTAAGAAAAGAGATTGACCATCAAAGAGTTGTGACTAATGCTTTTGATCGGAGTAGCGTTGGTCTTTATGATGATATTTATAGCTCCCCAGGTCAAAAGAAATTCTATGTGGTCAAAGATGTTTTAGAAAAATTCACTTCTAAAGTTGGTCAATTTGTAGAAATAATGGAACTAGAAGAATTTGGTCACGCATTGTTTATCGATCATGAAATTCAAGTAGCTGAAAAAGATGAAAAAATTTATAGTTCAAACTTTTTCAAATCTAGTTACGATTTGAGTAAAAAAAACAATAATGTTGCAATAATTGGTGGAGGAGACGGAGGCGTTGCAAGAGCCTGTTTAGAGAATAATTCTAATTACATCGATTGGTTTGAATTAGACCCAGAGATTGTGGATGTTTGTTATCGCCATTTACCTAAAGTTTGCTCCAAAGTTAAAAAAAGCAATAAAATAAAAACTTTCTGGGGAGATGCTTTTAAAAGTATAAAAGAAATAGAGGACTCAAAATACGATAAAATTTTTGTAGACTTAAATGATGATCAATACTGCATTGATCTAGCTAAAAAAAATATGAAAGGTTTAAAAAGAATACTTAAAAGAGGTGGCGTGATTACTGCTCAAGTAGGAAGTCAGGATAAAAAACCAAAACAAGTTGACAATTGGTGCAAGGTTTTGGGAAAAAGCTTTGGAAACGTTAAATTAACTGGAGCCTATATCCCTAGTTTTGACTGTAAATGGAATTTTGCTTCATCTATAATGAAGTAATGTTTCGTGTTTCTTGTATTCAATTAAGATCAAATAATAATATTCATAATAATTTAGATAGAACATCGAAACTTATTGTTAAAGCAATTAAGCAAAAAACTGATTTCATAATTACTCCAGAGGTTTCCTCACATTTCTCTTTGAATAGAAAAGAACTATTAAAAATTTGTACCTCAATGCAAAATGATATTTATCTCAATGGTATTAAAAAACTTGCAAAAAAGTACAAGAAATGGATTTTAATAGGATCTTTAATAATCAAAGTTTCCAAAAATAAATTGGTTAACAGATCTGTTTTAATCGATAAGAGTGGGAAAGTGAGAGCTTACTATGATAAAATTCATATGTATGACGTTGTTTTGAGCAAAAAAGAAAAATATTTTGAGTCAAAAAGTTTTTATCCAGGAAATAAAATAAAGACATTTAAGTTACCATGGGGAAAAATCGGATTAAGTATTTGTTATGATCTTAGATTTCCAAATCTATATCGAAAATTATCTCAAGCAGGTTCATTATTTTTATCTGTACCTTCGGCTTTTACTGAAACTACAGGTAAGAAACACTGGCATTCATTATTGAAAGCTAGAGCTATAGAAAATTTTTGTTATATTTTTGCACCTGCTCAAGGAGGAACACATTATAATGGAAGAAAAACTTTTGGACACTCATTAATAATTTCTCCAGATGGTGAGGTCATAAAAGAACTTAAAAAATCTGAAGGTGTAATTACAGCAACTATAAATCCTAAACTATCAAAAAATCTTAGGTTAAGAATACCTAGTTTAAAGAATGACTAATTATTCGTAAGATTTCACTTCTTTTATATTTGATCCAAGAGCATTATTGATTGCTAATTTGATCTTTGCTCTTTCGTCGTTAAATTTATAAACATTTCTTGAAAGTTGAATGAATTTTTCATCAAATTTATTATTTTTCTCAGCAGACCTCTTTCCATCTTCTATATCCCAAAGTTTTAAATTTATATTTTTAAGATCATTCTTAAAACTCAGAATTTTATTTTCATCATTAATAAATTTTTTTAAAGTTTCATTTAGTGAACCCAATTCTTTATTAACCTCTATTAATTTCTCTTTATTACTTATTTTCTCTTTTTTGATTTCTAAAATGGTAATTTTATCTATTAATTCCCCAGCTGATATTTCTGCCAATATTTTGTCCATTTTCTCGCTCATTTTAATATTTGACTATATTAATCATTAAATATACTTCGAAATAATAATGTCAAATATATTAATAATAAAGCACGGCTCTTTAGGTGATTTAATTCAAGCAAATGGAGCCATAAAAGATATTAAAAAATTTTACAAAAATAGAAAAGTATTTTTACTTACAGCTCAACCTTACGCTATTTTTATGTCTGAATGCCCTTATTTGGACGGTGTCATAATAGATAAGAGATTGCCTAGATGGAATTTATTTTATTTAAAAAATCTAAAAAATAATCTAGCAAAATATAATTTTACAAAAATCTATGATTTGCAAAATTCAAGTAGAACAAAATTTTATAAAAGATTTATTTTAAAAAACGTAGAATGGTCTTCTACAGAAACCTCGTTAGAGCCAGGTCAAAAAAAGAGTGATTTCGATAAAGATCCTGTTCTTGATAGAATGGAAATTCAATTAAAAAAAAGCGGTATACAAACTGAATTTGTAAAAAATATAGACTTAAATTGGGCTTTATCAGATATCTCTAGATTAACAAAACAATATGCAAATGACGATTACATTTTGTTATTTCCTTTTTGTTCAAAGAAACTTCCTCAAAAAAAATGGCCTTTTTTTAAAAGTTTAATTTCACGATTAAAACAAGATTACAAAAATAAATATCCAATTCTGTTAGCTCCAGGACCAGACGAAATTGACGAAGCTAATGAGTTAAATGCTAAAGTGGTTTTAGATAATAATCAGCCAATTAACATTAAAACATTAATATCTTTGATAAGTAACGCTAAATTTATTATTGCCAACGATACTGGACCCGCCCATATAGCTTCACATTTAGACAAAAATGGTGTTGTACTTTTTGGAAGCCATACAACTGCAAAAAAAGTAAGTATGGAAAATTATAACTTTAAAGCAATTAGTGTTGAAAATTTAAATAATTTAACAGTCGAAACTGTTTTAGAGAAAGTCAAATCTAAATTAAATTAATATAATTTTTAATAATTTTTTTCCAACTAAAACCTTTTGAAAATTCAAATGCATTAGCGCCAAGTTCTTTATATTTTTCGTTTGATAAAATTTTTATGAGCGTGTCATAAATAGCATTTAAATCATTTCCATTACAAAGATATCCTGTTATGCCAGATTTTATTGCATCTCCTTCTCCCCCATAGATCCCACCTATTGATGGTTTTCCGTAAGATGCAGCTTCAATATATGTGATACCAAATCCCTCAACTGATTTTTTGTAAACTACCGAGGGCATTACGAACACATCTGATTGTTCAAGCAATCCAACTTTTTCTTGCTCTGTAGAATTGAAAATTAATTTAACATTTTTTTCTAAACCTAATTCTTTTATTAATTTTTGAAGATTTATTCTCTCATCTCCATCACCAATCGAAACATATTTCAAATCTGGGAATTTTGGTAAAAGATTTTTTATTGACATTAAAATATTTTGATGGCTTTTACGGCCATCTAATCTAGAAACAGTAATTAATTTCGGTGACGAACTACCATAAATATTTTTAGAAAATTTTCTAGCTGCTTCACTAACATCAATAGGATAGTTACAACCAGGATTAATAACATGAATATCTTTTAATCCAAGTTTTAAACCTAATTCCTTAGTAAATTTTGAATTTGCAATTACAAAATCTGCCTTCCCTAACGATTTCAAAACTCTTTTATTTAAAGAAGAGCCAACAGGATGATTTATTTCCTTTGAGTGAATTAAGCAGAAAGACTTTGTTTTTTTAAGGGTCTCTAATTCAATATTTTCAATACTTTTCCAATGATCAAAGAAACATGCTCTTATTTGATTTTGTTCAACAAAATCTTTGACTAAATTAGCTTTTCTATACTTTCTAAATATTTTAAAACCTGAAATCCTCTCTATATTTAATTTAGAATTTTGATCATAAGTATTTGCATCTTGATGATTATCTGCAAAAACTTTTACTGGACCATGATTTGTAAGAGCATTAGACAAACCTTCCATGAGGTTTTGCATACCACCAAGCTCTGGAGGAAAATTTCTTGTAGAAACTAAAAACATTAATTAAACCACTTTATATTACATCCCATACTTGGAGTTTGTTCCTTTGGACCTGCTTGCGTTTCAGAAATCATTTTCATCGCCACTTTTAAATCACTATCTCCACCTGAAATAGGTTTCAAATCTTTAAGTTCCCTAAACCTTCCTCGATACTGAAGTTTTAAATCTTTATTATAACCAAAGAAATCAGGAGTGCAAACCGCACCGTATTTTTTTGCTATCTCTTGGGTTTCATCAATCAAATAATTTATTTCACCAAAATTATTTTTTTTTGCAAATTTAATCATGTTATCAAACGAGTCCTCTGGATAATTTTTAGTGTCATTAGACATGATTGCAACAGAGTTAATACCCTCTTTTTTTAATTCATTACAATCTATTGCTAAATCACGTATAATCGCTTTTACGTAAGGGCAGTGATTACAAATAAACATTATCAGTGTTGCTTTTTCACCTTTTACATCATTAAGAGAAATAAGTTTATTTTCTGTCGATTTTAGTTTGAAATCTTCAGCTTTTTTTCCAAAATTGCAAACTGGTGTCTTTGTTAAAGCCATAATATATTATAAGATAATTAATAATACATTACAGCAAATTTATGATTTACGATGTTAACGGTAACACTCCTAAAATTGATCCAGACAGCTGGGTAGCTTCTAATGCAGTTATCATTGGCAGAGTTGAATTAAAAAAAAATTCTAATATTTGGTTTAATGCAACTTTAAGAGGTGATTTAGAACCAATTATTATAGGTGAAGGTTCGAACATTCAAGATGGTAGCGTAATACACACAGATCCAGGGTGCCCAACTATTGTAGGTAAAGGAGTTACGGTAGGTCATATGGTTATGCTTCACGGTTGTGAAATTTCAGATGATTGTATTATTGGAATAGGTTCAACTATTTTAAACAAAGCAAAGATCGGTAAAAATTGCATCATCGGAGCAAATTCACTAGTAACAGAAAATAAAGTTATTCCAGATAGATCATTAGTCCTTGGTAGTCCCGGTAAAGTGGTTAGACAAGTCACAGATGAAGAAATAGAACATATCAAAGAAAACGCTAGAGATTATGTTGAGAATATTAAAAAATATAAGAAATAGTTTTTTTTTATTTGCCATTTTATTATCAGGCTTTTCAGATTTGGAAGCTAAAAACAGTAAAGATGTCTCTAATACTGAGGTAAAAAGAAAAACTATCTCTCACAAAAAAAAATATTCTCTAACTTTAGCTAATAGTAAAGATGGTCATCCTGTAAGATCTGGAAAAAAATCTTACAGATTTGAAGTAAGATTAGGTGATTGCGGTAAAGATAGCGGGCATGATGATTGCAAAAAAGATAGACAAAGAACTGAGCTTCAATTCAAAAAACATCAAATGGGTAAAAAAGATCATTGGTATTCGGCATCAATTTATTTACCCGAAGACTATCAATCAGTAGCCCCTGTTAGAACTACTTTTGCTCAACTTTATGAAAAAGGCTGGAAACCTATTCTTATGGTTACAGATAGAAGTGGTGAATGGTTAGAAGTAGGAAGAATGTGGAGTGGCGAGTATGTTGAAATGAAAAAGGCAATCAGGATAAATGATATGAGAGGAAAATGGACTGATGTACTAATCAACGCTCGATACTCAAGAGAAGAAAATGGATTCATGAAAGTTTGGATTAATAATAGATTAATATTAAATGCTGAGAATATAAAAAATATTACACCATACACTAAAAGAGGTGTTGGACTAGATTTTGGAATTTATCAGACATTTGTAAGCGGGTGGAAAAGGGAACATGGAGATAAACCCTATCCTAATATGGTTGTTTATTTTGATGAAGTTAATTTAGGCTCGACAAAAGAAAAAGTTACCAAAAAATTAGGGAACTAACCAAGTAAATTTTTTAGACTCATTCAAATCAATTAAAGCTCTTCGATGACCTTTTGCTGCTAAATAAAGCCACTCAATACTTTTAATGTTGCATCTTATGACGCAAAAGTTTTTATAACCAGCTTCGCTCTCTTCTTTAGTAAAATCAAAATTATCAAACTTATTATCTAACCCTGAGGTCGGTTTTTCAGATTCTGTTCCTGGTCCATTAGTAACTAAGTAACATTTTCTGCTGATATGGCCAGTTTTTTTCCAAGACTCTTTTGTAACATCATTATTATAATTTACTTCGCATACAGCCTTAACTCTAAGCTGTATTTTTTCTTCTTTACCATAAAATAAAATAGAGCACTTAGGATTTTTTTTTATTTTTTCAATTTTTGAAGATCTAATATCGCTATGGTACTGAATAAAATTATTTTGTTGATCTGCCTTTCTAAGAACAACAACCCTACCATCAAGATCTTTATCATATCCGCAAATAAATACTGGAGTTCTAAATTCGGAAGATCTATCTTTGACAGCTTTTGATAATAAATCCCAGATTTTTTTTTCAATCTCTTTTGAATCTTCGTAATAACTAACTGCTTCTGACACGATTTATTTTCTAAATCTTTTAATTAAACTTGAAGTATCCCATCTTTGACCACCCATTTTTTGTACTTCAGCATAATATTCATCAATAATTTTTGTGATAGGTAAAGGTGAATTATTTTTCTTAGCTTCATCCATCGCTATTTTTAAATCTTTTCTCATCCAATCAACTGCAAAACCATAATCAAATTTATCTTCAATCATTGTTTTATGTCTATTTTCCATTTGCCAAGATTGAGCTGCACCTTTTGAAATTACTTCAATCACATCATGCATATTTAATCCTGCATTCATTCCAAAATTTATTGCTTCGGATAATCCTTGTACTAAGCCTGCAATACAAATTTGGTTTACCATCTTTGTTAACTGACCACTTCCTGATGGACCTAGAAGTTTAATCTTTTTACTGTAGCAATCGATTACTGGCTCAGCCTTTTTATAAGGAGCTTCATCTCCTCCAACCATCACTGTTAAAATTCCTCCTTCAGCGCCCGCTTGTCCACCTGAAATAGGCGCATCCAAGAAATCAAAACCTTTTGATTTTGCCTCTTTGTAAAGTTCTCTGGCAATATTTGCAGATGCAGTAGTATTATCTACGTAGATCGCACCTTTTTTTGCAGTTTTAAATAAACCTTTGTCACCTAAAGTCACCTCTCTTAAATCATTATCGTTTCCAACACATGTAAAAATAAAATCGCAGTCTTTTGCAGCATCCATTGGAGTATCTGCTGTTTTGCCTTTGTATTCCTTGATCCATTTTTCTGCTTTAGCTTTAGTTCGGTTAAAAACTGTTACATCGTGACCAGCTTTTGATATATAACCTGCCATAGGGTATCCCATAACACCCAAACCTATGAAAGCAACTTTACAAGTCATAAATGATTAACCTCTCAATAAATAAAAAAGTAATTATTTTTGGATTTATATTTACATTTTTTTCAAGCTTTGGACAGAGTTTTTTTTTGGGATTGTTTAACGCACCAATAAGAAATGAATTAGGTATTACTCACGGACAATTCGGAAATCTTTATGCTACTGCAACAATATTTTCTAGTCTTTTACTCATATGGGTCGGAAAGAAAATCGATGAATATCAAATAATTTATTATTCTTTTTTTGTTATTCTATTATTGTTTTTTTCATCTTTATTTTTTTCTTTCATCAATAGTATTATTTTTTTATCAATTGGTATATTTTTAATGAGATTCTCTGGCCAAGGTTTAATGAGCCATACATCTACGACTACAATCTCAAGATTTTTTGAAAAGTCAAGGGGGAAAGCTCTAAGCACAATTTGGTTTGGATTATCATCTGCAGAATTTATTTTACCAGTATTAATAACTTATCTATTTGTAATTTATTCTTGGAGATCAGTTTGGCAAGGAATAGCAATTATTGTAATTATATTTTTGCCATTTGTTGTTTTGAATACAATCAAACAAATTAAATTAGACTCTAGAGAAAAAGATTTAGATCCTAAAAAAAATTTTAAAATTAAAAGCTGGAAAAGAAGAGAGGTAATTAAAGATTACAGATTTTATATTGTTTCACTTAATATGCTTGCAATGCCTTGGATAGCCACAGGAGTTTTTGTATATCAGTCATTTATTTCAGACTCGAAAATGTGGAATATATATACAATACCAAAAGCATTTATGGTTTATTCATTAGCTTCAATAATAACTTTATTCTTCTCAGGTTTTTTAGTTGATAAATTCACGAGCAGAAAATTAATTCCAATTATGAATATACCTCTATTAATAGCTATGTTTGTACTATTTTATTACAAACATGAAATGTCAGCATTTGTTTTTTTAGGTTTAGTAGGTATTTCAAATGGATTAGCCAACGTGCTTGGATCATCCACTTGGGCTGAAATATACGGAGTAAAGTTTATAGGATCTATTAAAGCTTTAACCACAGCTTTTATGGTTTTTTCAACTGCTTTTGGAACAGCAGTATTTGGTTTATTGATCGACAATGGTTTTTCAATTGAAAATATTGCTTTTGTATCTGGCATATACATAGTTATTTCCTTATTTCTTTTAATATTAATAAAAAATAAGCTTGAACCTATTAAGCTTAGAAAATAATTGATTTATTAAGATTATTTGAATATATACTCTGCAACATGGCAAGAATTACCGTAGAAGACTGTTTAGAAAAAGTCGATAATCAATACGATCTAGTATTGTTAGCTAAAGAAAGAACTGTTCAATTAAACGCTGGTGCTCCAATGTTAGTTGAAGAGGACAATGACAAACGAACAATTATATCATTAAGAGAAATTGGAGATGGAAAAATAGATGTTAAAGAAGTTGAAGCTAGCGCAATTAAAAGATTAAGAAAAGAACCAGACGAGTCTGAGGAACAAGAAGAAATTGAAGAGGAAACTAACGACGATTTTGAGAATTTATATAAAGGGCAGGTTTCTAAAAGTGGTGTAGCTATATTACCTTCAAAAAGAACAAGAAGAATTCCTGAGGTAAAAAAACCTAGCTTGGCTGACGAAGCACTTTCAGAGCTAAAAGCAGAGCAACCAGAGATTAAAGAAGAAAACTTAGACACAGAGGAAGCTCCTCTTGAATTAAGCGAAGAAGTTCCAGCAGAAGAAAACAAATCAGAATAGATTATGAGAAAAACTGTTTCAGTTGCGCCTATGATGGATTGCACTGATAAGCACGAAATTTATTTTTTAAGTCTTATAAGCAAAAACATTCATCTGTACACTGAAATGATTGTTGCGAACGCAATTATAAGAGGAGATAGAACTAAATTACTTTCATTTAAAAAAATAAATAATCCTGTGACACTTCAAGTCGGCGGATCGAATCCAAACGAGTTAGCCGAAGCATGCAAAATTTCTGAAGACTATGGATATAAAGAAATAAATTTAAATTTAGGTTGTCCAAGTAAAAAAGTACAAAAAAATAAATTTGGCGCATGTTTAATGCAAGAACCAGATCTTGTAGCTAAATGTATTGAAGCAATGACTAAAGCAACTAAATTGCCAGTGACAATTAAAACAAGAATAGGTTACAACGATGTTGAAAATTTTGAATTTTTAAAATCTTTTATTCAAACTACTAAAGATGCAGGTTCAAAAAAATTTATAATTCACGCGAGAAAAGCTTTACTTAAAAAACTCACTCCAAAAGAAAACTTAAATATTCCACCATTGAAATACGATTTTGTTTATAAATTGAAAGATTATTTTAAAGATGATGAGATAATTATTAATGGAGGAGTAAAAACAACAGAGGAAATAAAAAAACATTTTACAAAAGTAGACGGTGTGATGATAGGCAGAGCTATATATCATTCACCTTATTTTTTGGCAGATATTGAAAAAGAAATTTTTAAAAATGAAAATGTACCATCAAGAACAGAAGTTATGGAAAATCTAATTCCTTATATTCAAGAGCAAACGTCAAAAGGTGTACAGTTAAATCATATTATGAGACATACGGTAGGTTTATTTCATGGACAAAATGGATCAAAAACTTGGAAACAATATCTTTCTAAAAATATGTGTATAAGAGATGCAGATTTGCAAAAAGTGAATCATATTATGGATCAAGTAAGAAAAAATAATCCTGTTTCTTTAGAGAGATAGTTTTGGATATCCTCTCTCAATCAGAAATAATTTATTTAGTTTTAATAATGATTGCTACAGCAATACCTGCAGGGTTTGCTGCTGGACTTTTTGGTATTGGTGGAGGGTTAGTAACAGTCCCTATATTGTTTTATATATTCAGCTTTTCCGGAATAGAAACGGCTTATGTTATGCATTTAGCAGTAGGAACCTCATTTGGAATCATCATACCTACCTCAACAGTTTCTGTACTTACTCACCATCAACACAAAGCTGTAGATTTTAGTATTGTAAAAGGTTTTGGGTTTTTTGTAGCTACTGGAGTAATTCTAGGAACAATTTTCGCTGCAAGCTTAGAGACAAAACCTTTAATACTATTTTTTACAATTATTGTTTATGTTCTAGCGTTTTACTTACTGTTCTTAAAAGAGAAAGAAACAAATATAGAAATCAAAATAGGATTATTTTCGAAAGCAATTTCAGGAATAGTAAGCGGCTTTATTTCTGCACCAATGGGTATTGGTGGAGCTGTGATGAATGTTCCAATCTTAAAATTTTTTGGTTATCCAATAAATAAAGCTATTGGTAGTGCGGCTGCAATTGGGTTTATTATTGCTTTGTTTGGTGCAGGGGGTTTTTTAATTTCAGGCTCATATTTAGAAGCTGATTTACCTTTGAGTATTGGATTTTTGAATATTCCAGCCTTTTTAGTTTTTTTCCCTATTACTGCATTCATGGCAAGACTTGGAGCTAAAGCTAGCCATAAAGTCGATAAAATGAGAATGACAAAATATTTTGGATTATTTCTTATAGTTATTGGAACCAGATTCTTATACGAATATTTTAAACTTTAAATTTTTTGATCATAGTCTCCAATCTTTCCAGTTTTTTGTAAAAGATTATCTATAAATTCAAATATTTTTTTCTTTCTTTCATTTGATTTAGTGCTTTCAGTTACAATTACTAAAGAGGGCTTATTAGATGATGCTCTTATTAAACCCCATGACCCATCCTCAAGAGAAAATCTCACGCCATTAACTGTCAATACTTCAGAAATACTTTGATTATCGATCTTAATACCTTCATCTTTTAATTTGTTTACCTCTTTTACCATTTCATCAACTACTTTATACTTCTCTTCATCCTTACAATAAGGAGCCATCGTTGGACTTTGAAAAGTTACAGGCAGAGATCTAATAATTTCACTCATTTTTTTGTTTTGATCTACGATAAGACGGCAAACTTGTATTGCTGAATTAACCCCATCATCATATCCGTAACCCAAAGGTTGATTAAAGAAAAAATGTCCACTCTTTTCAAAACCCGCTAATGCTTTTTCCTTATTAACTTTTCTTTTGATGTGCGAATGTCCAGTTTTCCAATATATAGTTTCACATCCATTTTCTTCCAAGATTTTGTCATTCTTAAATAGTCCAGTTGATTTAACGTCGACGATAAATTTTGAATTTTTATGTTTACTTGAAAGATTTCTTGCAATTAATAAACCAATTTTATCCGAGAATATTTCATTCCCTTCTTCATCTATTACTCCACATCTATCTCCATCTCCATCAAAACCAAATCCAATATCGGCTTTATTATCTTTTACGGCTTTAGCTATAGCATGTAGCATTTCAAGATCCTCAGGATTTGGGTTATATTTAGGAAAGGACCAATCTAAATTACAATCTAATTCTATGACCTCGCATCCAATACCTTTTAAAATTTCTGGAGCAAATATTCCCGCTGTGCCGTTACCACAAGCAACTACTGCTTTTATTTTTTTATTTATCTTATTTTTTTTAATTAAATCTTGAATATATACTTTTTTAAAATCATCAATTTTTTTTAATGATCCTTTTCCATCTAAAAAATTGTTATTTAAAGTAATATCTTTTAAATTTGCCATTTCCTCCGGCGCATGTGTTAAACCTTTTTGAATTCCCATTTTTACACCTGTCCAACCATTCTCATTATGGCTAGCAGTTACCATAGCTATGGCATCTGAGTTTAAATTAAACTGAGCAAAATAAACCATTGGAGAAAGAGATAATCCTACATCCTCAACATTGCATCCAGTTGAAATTAAACCATCTGAAAGAGCTTTTTTAATTTTTTCACTATAAGATCTATAATCATGACCAACAATTACCCTTGGATTTTTTATTTTAGTGCTTTGAATAATTTGAGTTCCAAGGCCTTTGCCTAAATTTGTGATTCCCTCAATATCGATATCTTTTTCAAAGACCCATCTGGCGTCATACTCTCTAAAACCGTTAGGATTGATTTTCATTTGTTATAAATACTAGAGAATATAAGCATTTGTTATTAAATGTTTATTAACAAAACTTTCCACTTGCAAAATTAATTAAATGTTCTTATAATGTTCTATTGATTTCAGTGTTATATAGTATATTAACATATCTGTAACACAACATGTAGTTGTTTTGTTAACAAATCGACTAAAAACAAGGAAAATATGAATAAAAGCGTATCATTGGCAATAGAGAAAGCTGTCGGCTCAATAAGCCAAAAAAACCAAAACGAACTAAAAAATAACGGACCTAAAAAGCCTGATCTCTTCTCTTTGTCTGGAGAGACTGAGTTATTTCAAAACGAGAAGGGTATCACAATCAAGATTGACAGGTCGAGAGATGAGAATTTAACTGATTTTGGAAAAGCTACATTAACAGATAGGTATCTAGGTCAGAGCGAAAGTTTTCAAGATTTATTTGCTAGAGTTGCAAGTGTTTACGCTGACGATAATTTACATGCACAAAGAATTTACAATTACATTAGCAATTTATGGTTTATGCCAGCTACACCCGTTTTATCTAACGGCGGCACAGAAAGAGGATTGCCAATTTCATGTTTCTTAAACGAAGCTAGCGATAGCTTAGAAGGTATTACAAATCTTTGGGAAGAAAATGTTTGGCTTGCAGCTAGAGGCGGCGGTATTGGAAGTTATTGGGGAAATTTAAGATCTATTGGAGAAAAGATAGGAAAAGTTGGAAAAACTTCTGGAATAATTCCATTCATCAAAGTTATGGACTCTTTGACTTTGGCAATTAGTCAAGGATCTTTAAGAAGAGGTTCAGCTGCTTGTTATTTACAAATTGATCATCCTGAAATTGAGGAGTTTATTGAAATGAGAAGACCAACTGGCGGAGATGTTAATAGAAGATCATTAAATTTACATCATGGAGTTTTAGTAACCGATGAATTTATGAGAGCAGTAGAAACAGGCGGTCAATGGGCATTGAGAAGTCCTTATGATGGATCTGTTCAACAGACTATACCAGCAAGAAATTTATGGATAAGATTATTGACTGCAAGAATTGAAACAGGTGAGCCTTACATTGTTTATATTGATACGGTCAATAGACAAATTCCACAACATCACAAACTTGCCGGGTTAAAAGTTAAAACATCTAATCTTTGCAGTGAAATTACATTACCAACTGGAGTTGACAATGAAGGAAATCAAAGAACAGCTGTTTGTTGTTTGTCATCACTAAACTTAGACACTTACGATCAGTGGAAAGATGATCCTCAATTTGTAGAAGACGTAATGAGATTTTTAGATAACGTTATGACTGATTTTATTAATAGAGCCCCTGATGAATTTGCTCACGCAAAATATTCGGCAATGCGAGAGAGAAGTGTTGGTCTTGGAGTTATGGGATTACATTCGTACTTCCAACAAAAAAATATTCCTTTTGGATCAGTAATGAGTAAAGTTTGGAATAAAAAAATATTCCAAAACATTCAAGAAAAAGTTGATGAAGCTTCAAAGACCTTAGCTGACGAAAGAGGATCATGTCCTGACGCAGCAGAGTACGGAATGAAGGAGAGATTTTCAAATAAAACCGCAATAGCCCCAACAGCCTCTATATCGATCATTTGTGGCGGTTCTTCACCAGGAATAGAACCTATTGCTGCAAATAGTTATACTCATAAAACGCTTTCAGGATCTTTTAATGTAAGAAATAAATACTTAAAAAAGATACTTCAAAAATACAAAAAGGATACAGATGAAGTTTGGTCAAGCATTACTACAAACCAAGGATCTGTATCTCATTTAAATTTTTTAACTGCGAATGAAAAAGATACTTTTAAAACTGCTTTTGAAATCGATCAAAGATGGATCGTTGAGTTAGGCGCAGATAGAACGCCTCACATATCACAAGCACAATCAGTAAATATTTTCGTGCCAGCAGATATACATAAAAAAGAACTTCACGATATTCATTTTCAAGCGTGGAAAAAAGGTTTGAAGAGCCTTTATTACTGTAGATCCAAATCAATCCAGAGAGCTGAAAATGTAAACAATGGATCTTCAACAGATGTGACAAAAAATGTTTACTCTGGAAAACAAGAATCAAATAATGAAAGCAATAACTATGAGGAGTGTTTATCATGTCAGTAGCAGAAAAAACTAAACCAACAATTATTCAGCCTAATAAAATGGGTTTATTAGTAGAAAACCCAGTTTACAAACCCTTTAGATATCCATGGTGTTATGATGCCTGGTTAACTCAACAACGAATTCATTGGTTACCAGAAGAAGTGCCATTAGGTGACGACGTAAGAGATTGGCAAAAAAATCTTTCAGTAGAAGAAAAAAATCTTTTAACTCACATATTTAGGTTTTTTACCCAAGCAGATGTTGAAGTAAACAACTGTTACTTAAGACACTACACAACAGTGTTTAAACCTACAGAAGTTTTAATGATGATGACAGCCTTTGCAGCAATGGAAACAGTTCATATCGCTGCTTATTCTCATCTATTAGACACAATTGGTATGCCAGAGACAGAGTACTCAGCTTTCTTACAGTACAAAGAAATGAAGGATAAGTACGATTACATGCAAGGCTTTGATGTTAAATCTAAACATAACATCGCAATGACAATGGCAGTGTTTTCAGCTTTCACTGAGGGCTTACAATTATTTGCAAGCTTTGCAATCTTATTAAACTTTCCAAGATTTAATAAGATGAAAGGAATGGGGCAAATAGTAACCTGGTCAGTTAGAGATGAAACTTTGCACTGTAACTCTATGATTAGACTTTTTAGAGATTTTATTAAAGAAGAACCGCAAATTTGGAATGATAAATTAAAAAATGAAATCTATGAAGCTTGCAAAACAATTGTTCACCATGAAGATGCATTTATCGATCTTGCTTTTCAAATGGGCCCAATGCAGGGTTTAACAGCTGATGAAGTTAAACAGTACATCAGATTTATTGGTAACAGAAGATTGGAGCAACTAGGTCTAGAGCCAATATATGACGTTAAGAAAAATCCTCTAACATGGTTAGACACAATGCTTAATGGAGTAGAGCACATGAACTTTTTTGAAGGAAGAGCCACAGAATATTCTAAAGCTTCTACACAAGGAACATGGGGCGAAGTTTTTGCTTAATATTTGCATTTAAAATATAAAAGTTATTGGAGAAAATCTGGCTTAAAAGGAAAATGGGGAAACATTTTTCTTGAAAGACTTTCAAATTATAATCCGAAAAATGTTTTGGAGATAGGTGTTTTTTGCGGTG
>CACNAY010000005.1 GCA_902618555.1 uncultured Pelagibacteraceae bacterium | reverse complement strand
CATTTAAGTCTGAAGTTGCAAATCTTCCGCCATCTAGTGGGACTAGAGGTCTTAGCTCAGGCGGAATAACAGGAACAGAAGTTAATATCATCCACTCTGGTTTATTTCCTGATGAAATAAAGGACTCAATTAGTTTTAATCTCTTAATTGTTCTTTCCTCAGTTACTTTAGATTTAATTTCTGTTAAAGAGTCTCTTAATTTTTTTTGCTCCTTTTTTAAATCTAAGCTTACTAGTATCTCTCTAACTGCTTCTGCGCCAATACCTGCAGTAAAGGCATCTTCTCCAAATTCTTCTTGGGCTTTCATTAGTGCTTCCTCTGAAATAAGTTGACCTTTTTTTAATGTTGTAAGGCCAGGCTCTATTACTATAAAACTTTCAAAATAAAGGACTTTCTCTACTTCTTTCAATTTCATATCTATAGCTAAGGAAATTCGGCTAGGTAAGGATTTTAAAAACCATATGTGAGCAACTGGACATGCTAAATCTATATGACCCATTCTCTCTCTTCTTACATTTGACTTAGTAACTTCAACTCCACATTTCTCACAAATGATACCTCTAAATTTCATTCGTTTGTATTTTCCACACAAACATTCATAATCTTTCACTGGTCCAAAAATTCTAGAGCAAAACAAACCGTCTTTTTCAGGTCTAAAAGTTCTGTAATTTATTGTTTCAGGTTTCTTAATTTCTCCATAAGACCAGGATTTAATTTTCTCGGGACTTGCTAAAGTAATTTTTATGCTATTAAAATTATTTTCTTGAGTGAGACTCTGTGTTTCAAAACTTTTTGTTAAATTCTTCTCCATAATTAATTAAGTTCAATATTTAAGCCTAGTGCTCTGATTTCTTTCACAAGCACATTAAATGACTCTGGTACACCAGACTCAAAATTGTTATTCCCTTTCACTATAGTTTCATAAACTTTTGTTCTACCTGCAACATCATCTGATTTAACAGTTAAGATTTCTTGAAGGGTATAGGAAGCACCATATGCCTCTAAAGCCCATACTTCCATTTCACCAAACCTTTGGCCTCCTAGTTGAGCTTTACCGCCCAAAGGTTGTTGGGTCACTAAACTGTATGGCCCAGTGGATCTAGCATGAATTTTATCTTCTACTAAATGATTTAATTTTAGCATGTAAATAATTCCAACTGTAACTGGTCTGTCAAACCTTTCTCCTGTTTGTCCATTCCATAAGTGTGTTTGTCCCGTTCCAGGTAATTTTGCTAAGTTTAACATATCATTGATATCCTTTGTGCTAGCTCCATCAAAAACTGGTGTAGCTATTGGTATACCATTAGATAAATTTTGAACTAATTCTGCAATTTCTTTTGTTGATAGTTTTGATATAACTTGATCAAAATAAGAGTCACCATAAATATTTTTTAATTTCTCTTTTAATTTGTCAATTTCCTTCTCAAAATTTTTTAGATAAATTTTAATTTGATCACCAAGCTCTGAACATGACCAACCCAAATGAGTCTCTAGTATTTGTCCAACATTCATCCTACTTGGAACACCTAAAGGATTTAAAACTATGTCAACCGGTTTACCGTTTTCCATATAAGGCATATCTTCCACTGGGACAATCTTACTTACTACTCCTTTATTTCCATGTCTTCCAGCCATTTTGTCTCCCGGCATCAATCTTCTTTTTACAGCTACAAACACTTTTACAACTTTCATAACAGTAGGTAACAAATCATCACCTTGTTGAATTTTAGTTACCTTATCCTCAAATCTTATTTTAATATCTTCAGATGCATTTTCGAATTGATTTTTAAGCTTCTCTAAATTTTTATTTATTTCATCTTTTTGTAATGAAATTTTCCAGAAATCTTTTAGACTCAAATTATCTAAATCATTTTTATTTAAAGTAATACCTGGCTTTAACTCTTTAAATTGTTTATTTATACTTTGACCATTTAGAAGATCTATTGCCCTCAACTTGATATTTCTATTTAATATTTCTTCTTCAACTTTCTTATCTTCTTGAACAGACTCAATTTCAGCTCTTTCAATAGCTATGGAACGCTCATCTTTTTCTATACCGTGCCTATTGAAAACTCTCACATCAATAACAACCCCAGTGCTTCCAGATGGTAATTTTAAAGATGAGTCTCTTACATCGGTTGCTTTTTCGCCAAATATAGATCTCAAAAGTTTTTCCTCAGGACTAGAAGAAGTTTCACTTTTAGGCGTTACTTTACCCACAAGTATGTCTCCAGGTTTTACCTCTGCTCCTACATATACAATACCCGACTCATCTAAATTTCTTAAGCTCTCCTCACTTACATTTGGTATATCTCTGGTGATTTCTTCTGCGCCCAATTTAGTATCTCTTGCCATCGATTCATATTCCTCTATGTGGACGGATGTAAATACATCATCAGTTACACATCTTTCTGAAATTAATATAGAATCCTCAAAATTATATCCCTGCCATGGCATAAAAGCTACCGTCACGTTTTTACCTAAAGCAAGTTCACCAAGTTTTGTCGCCGGACCATCGGCAATAATATCTCCTTTTTTTATTCTATCTCCGACTTTAACCAATGGTTTTTGGTTGATACAGGTGTTTTGATTAGATCTTTGAAATTTAGATAAATTATAAATATCTACTGCCGACTGAGATAAATCAGTGACCTCTGTAGCTTTAACTACAATTCTTTTTCCGTCAATTTTATCAACGACTCCATTTCTTTTTGCTACAATCGTTACACCCGAGTCTAATGCAACATCTGACTCGATTCCTGTTCCTACTAATGGAGCTTCTGGTTTTAACAAAGGAACAGCTTGTCTCATCATATTTGAGCCCATTAATGCTCTATTAGCATCATCATTCTCTAAAAAAGGAATTAATGCTGCAGCTACAGAAACTAATTGTTTTGGAGAAACATCTATATAATCAATGCTTTCCTTAGAAGAAAGTTCAAAATTTAGATTTTTTCTACAAGCAACTAGATCTTCTACAAACGATCCATCACTATTTAAAACAGAATTTGCTTGAGCTATAGTAAATTTTTCTTCCTCAATTGCTGACAAATATTTTATCTCTGAAGTAACTTTGCCATTTACAACTTTTTTATATGGGCTTTCTATATATCCAAATTTATTTACACGACAATAGGTCGCTAAACTATTAATTAATCCTATATTAGGACCTTCAGGAGTTTCTATTGGGCAAATTCTTCCATAGTGCGTCGGGTGAACATCTCTAACTTCAAAACCTGCACGTTCTCTTGTCAGGCCGCCTGGGCCTAATGCTGAAACTCGTCTTTTATGAGTAATCTCTGATAATGGATTTGTCTGATCCATAAACTGGGAAAGTTGAGATGTTGCAAAAAAATCTTTCAAGGAAGTTGTAATTGGTTTCGCATTTATAAGATCTTGTGGCATTGCAGATTCTATTTCTAAAAATGTTGACATTTTCTCTTTTACTGTTCTTTCCATTCTTAAGAGCCCAATTCTGAACTGATTTTCTACTAATTCTCCAACAGATCTAACACGTCTATTTCCTAAGTGATCAATATCGTCCACATCTCCTTTTCCATCACGTAAATCAAGCATAAACTTTATTATTTCTATAACATCAGAAGTATCTAAGATTGTTTTTTTTAGACTTGTATTTAAATTAAGTTTAGAGTTTAGTTTTACTCTACCAACTTCTGAAAGATCATATCTTTCTTTTTTAAAATATAAATTATTAAAAATCTCTTGTGCTATTTCCAATGAAGGTGCTTCTCCTGGTCTTAAAACTTTATAGATATCATTTAAAGCGTCAGATTTATTTTGGTTTTTATCAATTTTAAGTGTTTCTAAGATGTATGGCCCTTTATTTATAGGATCAATATTTACTAAGGTGATATTTTTTTCTCCACCATCTTTTAAAAAATTATCTAGTTGTTCCTCGGTAATATCAAATCCAGCATTAATAATAGTTTCATTGTTATTATTTTTTATGTCTGACGCTACATACTTTCCTATAATTTGGTCATTCGTTACAGAAATTAAATTTAAACCTTTTTCTTGAAGTTTTTTTGCTATTACAAGATTTAATTTTTCACCTTTCGATAAAATCTTTTTATTAGTTTTTGCATCAATTAAATCGTAAGATAATTTAATTGGTCTTTTATAGTTTTCGGGATTAAAATTGGTCGACCAAGTTTTGTTAGTATTACTAAAAGAGTATTTGTCTTTTGTATAAAATGTTTCTATAATTTTTTCTTTTGAGTAACCCAAAGCATAGAGAATTGTAGTAATAGGTAATTTTTTCTTTCTATCAATTCTAAAATATAACAAATCTTTTGGATCAAATTCAAAATCCAACCAAGAGCCTCTTCCAGGTATAATTCGACAATTAAACAAGAGTTTTCCACTTGCGTGAGTTTTACCTTTATCGTGATCAAAAAATACCCCGGGACTTCTGTGCATCTGATTAACAACAACTCTTTCAACACCGTTGGTAATAAATGTAGCGCTAGGAGTCATGAGCGGTAAATCACCTATAAAAACTTCTTGCTCTTTTGCTGAAAGTATTTGTTTAGTATTATTTTCACTATCAATATCATATACAACTAATCTTAAGTTAGCTTTTAGTGCTGCAGAGTAAGACAAACTTCTTTGTTTGCATTCAATGACATCAAATTTTGGCTTTTCCAATTTATAAGAAATATATTCTAAAGTTGCTTTATCATTTCCATCTTCGATCGGAAATATACTTTTGAAAACTTTATCAATTCCTTTTGAAAGTTCGCTCAGCTGCTCTTTTAAAGATTTA
Source organism: uncultured Pelagibacteraceae bacterium (assembly GCA_902618555.1). GTDB lineage: Bacteria > Pseudomonadota > Alphaproteobacteria > Pelagibacterales > Pelagibacteraceae > Pelagilacustribacter. The sequence continues at coordinate 35,423 of CACNAY010000005.1, read as the reverse complement.
GATTCTAAAAACTCGTTGTAAGAGTTTTTTTGAACTTCAATAAGATTTGGTATAGATAAACCTTCGACTAGTTTGCCAAAATTTTTTCTTATATTTTTCTTTTGCGTAAAAGATAATTGCATCAAATAATAAAAACCTCATTGCAATTAAACTTTGCAATGAAATTTTATTTCAAAATTTGTTTACTTTAATTCTACTTTAGCTCCAGCTGCCTCAAGTTTTTTCTTAAATTCCTCAGCATCCTTTTTAGCCACACCACCTTTAATTTCTTTAGGTGCAGCCTCAACTAAATCTTTTGCTTCTTTTAAACCTAAACCAGTTATCGCTCTTACTTCTTTAATAACGTTAATTTTTTTATCTCCTGCTGATGCTAAAAAAAGTGAAAATTCAGACTTTTCTTCGCCTGCAGGTGCTGCTGATCCTCCAGCTGGTGCTACTGCAACTGGTGCCGCCGCTGTTACTCCCCATTTTTCCTCTAATTGTTTTGAAAGTTCTGCTGCTTCAACGACTGTTAGAGTTGAAAGTTCGTCAATAATTTTATTTAAATCTGCCATTTTATTTCCTGTGAATTAGTTTTTTAAACTCTTTGCGCGCGCTAAATTAGCAATTTTTGAGCCAGGTGCAAGTAAAATACTCACTAATTTTTGCGCTGGTGAGGCCAAAATACCTACTATTTTAGCCCTTGCTTCCTCTAGTGACGGAAGTGTCGCTATTATTGACACCTCTTTTTCGTCTAAAACTTTGCCATCCATAAAACCAGCAACAATTTTTAACTTATCATTGGATTTTGAAAATTTAGTTAAAATTTTTGCAGTTGAAATAGGATCAGATGAAATAGCAGCGGCTGTTGGACCAATAAAATATTTTTCAAGATCTTTTTTGGGTGTTTCCTTAATCGCTATTTTAGTTATTCTATTCTTTGTTATCTTAAATATAATTCCTTTATCTCTTAACTCTTTTCTTAAAGCATCTAACTCGTTTACGTTTAGACCTTGATATTGTGCTATCATAACTGACTCGTTGTCAGTAAAGTTCTTTTTCATCTCCTCTACATAATTTTTTTTGGCTTCCTTTGACATCATGATTTTATTTTCCTCCTACTTTATATGAAATCCCCATTGTAGAAGTTAAATACGTATTTTTAATAAATTCACCTTTAATAGTATTGGGTTTTTCTTTCTTTACACTCTCAATAAAATGATTGTAATTTTCTAGAAGTTTTTCTACAGAGAAACTTTTCCTTCCGATTGAAGAGGATAAGTTACCATCTTTATCATTTCTAATTTCAACTAGCCCTGTTTTGATATTTTTGACTGCTTTTGTTATGTCACTTGCAACTGTGCCTAATTTAGGATTCGGCATTAAACCTTTGGGCCCTAGAACTTTTCCATGTTTTCCAATTTTTGCCATCATTCCTGGAGTGCAAATAAGTTTTGAAAAGTTTAATTTTTTAGCTGCAATTTTTTCTATTAAATCATCGGAGCCTACTACATCTGCACCAGCTTTTTTAGCCTCATCTATTTTACCTGGCTCACATAAAACTGCTACTTTGACTCTCTTTCCTGATCCATTCGGTAAATTTACTACTGTTCGTAAACTTAAATCACCGCCTTTAGATTGCTTTAAATTGATTTTTAAAGATACGTCAATCGACTCATCAAATTTTGTAGTAGAATTTTTTTTAACCAAATCTAATGCCTCTTTAGTATTGATTTTATCTTTTTTGGAGTTCTTTAAAATCTCTTTATATCTCTTAGAATTTTTCCTCATGATTATTCTTTAACCTCAATACCCATTGATCTTGCTGAGCCACAGATTATTTTTGTTGCTTCTTTTAAATCAAAAGCATTTAAATCTTTCATTTTTTCTTTTGCAATTTCTTCAGCTTGTTTCATGGTTATACTCCCGGCTATTACTCTTCCAGGCTCACTTGATCCACTTTTTAATTTTGCTGCTTCTCTAATGAAGTGAGAGGCCGGTGGAGACTTTATAATGAAATCGAATTTTTTATCTTTATAGACTGTTATGACAACTGGAACAGGTTTACCCATGAAAGATTTTGTTTTTTCGTTAAACGCTTTACAAAACTCCATAATATTTATTCCTCTTTGGCCTAGAGCAGGTCCAACTGGAGGAGCTGGATTTGCTTGCCCTCCTTTTATTTGTAGTTTTACATAACCTACTATTTCTTTTGCCATTTAATTTTTCTCCACTTGATTAAACTCTAAATCTACTGGTGTAGGTCTACCAAATATAGAAACTGACACTTTAAGTCTAGATTTTTCTTCGTCTATTTCTTCAATTAATCCATTAAAAGAAGCAAACGGACCATCGCAAACCTTAACTTTTTCACCTATTTCAAAATTAATACTTGTTTTTTGACTAACTGCGCTTTCAGAAACTTGCCCTAAAATACGTTTAATTTCATTATCAGAAATTGGAGTAGGTTTATCTTTCGAACCCAAAAAACCACTTACTTTTTGAAGGTTTTTAATTAAGTGATAAATTTGTTTTGTAAGCTCTACCTTTATCAACACGTAACCGGGGAAAAACTTTTTCTCCTTTTTAGTTCTTTTTCCTTTTTTAACCTCCGTAACTTGATGTGTAGGGACCAATATTTCTTTAAGATTATCTGATAGTTTATTCTTTTTAAGTTCTTCTTTAATAGTTTCTACGACTTTTTTTTCAAATCCTGAATAAGCTTGCACTATGTACCAATTCATATTTAAAAGTTTATCGTTAAAATTAGATTAAGTAAAAATCTTAAAATTTGGTCTAATATTAAGAAAAATATAGCAGCAATAGATGCTAAAGCAAATACCATTACTGCACCCATCATTGTTTCCTTTTTAGTAGGCCATGTTATTCGAAAGGTTTCTTGTTTTACTTCTTGAATAAATTTTAAAGGGTTTTTCATACTTTCAGTAGTTTTGGCAGGAGCGGAGGGACTCGAACCCACAACCTCCGGTTTTGGAGACCGGCGCTCTACCAATTGAACTACGCTCCTAAGCGTTTATTTCACTATTTTAGTTACTACTCCAGCTCCCACAGTTTTTCCACCTTCTCTAATAGCAAAATTTAAATTTTCACTCATTGCTATAGGAGTAATTAACTTAACAGTAAATTTACCATCGTCACCTGGCATCACCATTTCTGTGCCAGATGGAAGAGTAACTTCTCCAGTCACGTCTGTTGTTCTAAAATAAAACTGAGGTCTATATTTAGTAAAAAAAGGAGTATGTCTTCCACCTTCCTCTTTTTTTAATATATATGCTTGGCATTCAAATTCAGTGTGAGGAGTTATAGATCCAGGTTTACATAAAACTTGGCCTCTCTCTACATCATCTCTCTCTACACCTCTTAAAAGCGCACCAATGTTATCTCCAGCCTCACCACTATCTAAAAGTTTTCTAAACATTTCAACACCAGTGCAAACAGATTTTTTTGTATCTCTAATGCCTACTATTTCAATTTCCTCACCAACTTTTATAATACCAGACTCCACTCTTCCAGTTACTACCGTACCTCTTCCCGAAATAGAGAACACGTCTTCGACTGGCATTAAAAAAGGTTTATCTTTTGGTCTGTCAGGTTGAGGAATAGTTTCATCAACCGCTTTCATTAATTCCATTATTGCATTCTTACCAGTAGCTTCATCTTTACCTTCGACAGCGTTTAAAGCAGAACCTTTTACTATAGGAATTTTGTCACCTGGAAATTTATAAGAGGTTAGTAACTCTCTTATTTCCTCTTCAACTAAATCGACTAGCTCTTTATCTTTCACTGTGTCAATCTTATTTAAAAATACCACAATAGCTGGTACACCAACTTGACGGGCCAAAAGTATATGTTCTCTAGTTTGAGGCATAGGGCCATCAGCTGCGTTTACTACAAGGATAGCTCCATCCATTTGTGCGGCACCTGTAATCATATTTTTTACATAGTCAGCGTGTCCCGGACAATCTACGTGAGCATAGTGTCTTTTTTCAGTTTCATATTCAACGTGCGCTGTTGAAATTGTAATTCCTCTCTCTTTTTCCTCAGGGGCTTTATCAATTTGATCATAAGCAACAAAATTTGCAGAACTTGATCCTCCAGCCTCTGATAACACTTTTGTTATAGCAGCGGTTAAAGTTGTTTTACCATGGTCTACGTGTCCGATTGTTCCAATGTTACAATGTGGTTTGTTTCGGTTAAACTTCTCTTTTGACATCTATTTATTCCTCACTTTATTTTTAATAATTAACTTTGGAGCGGGTAAAGGGAATCGAACCCTTACATCCAGCTTGGAAGGCTAGCGTTCTACCATTGAACTACACCCGCAAAATCCAAACTTATCTCGCTCTTTATTATCAAAGTTTTTAAGTTTGGTGGAGGGGGAAAGATTCGAACTTTCGAAGACCGAAGTCAACGGGTTTACAGCCCGCCCCATTTGACCGCTTTGGTACCCCTCCTTAATTATTAGTTTGGGGATACCCACTAACTTAAAAAGCTATTAACAACAAGGGTTTTATAAGCATTTATGAAATAATTGCAATAAATCATTTTGCCTTGAAATATGCTAGTAATTTGAAAAAAATCATTAAAAACAATGAAAAAAACAACATTTTTAATTGTCGGGAAGCACCCAGTTTTAGAAGCCTTAAAGAACCCTAACAGAAAAGTAGAGAGAGTTTTTTTAACAGAAGATGCTCAAAAAAAATTAAATAAAGAAAATCAATCATTAAATTTGTTTGGAACGGTAAGTATTTTTTATAGATCAAGAAAAGAATTAGATAATTTATGTGGTAGAGATGAAACGGCCCATCAAGGTCTTGTTGCTGAGGTAGAGCAGTTAGAGCACATAACTTTGAAAGAATTCGTAAAAGAAAATGAAACTAAAAAAAATATTAATTTGATAGCATTAGAAGAAGTTTCAGATCCAAGAAATATCGGTTCAATTATTAGAAGCGCTGTAGCTTTTGGAATAGATGGTTTATTAGTAAAAGAAAGGTCTTTTCCCTCTAAAAGTAAATTACTTTATAAAAGTGCAAGTGGCGGTACAGAACATATAAAGATATTTAAGGTTTCAAATATAAATACTGCTATCAAATTTTTAAAAACTAAGGAGTTTTGGGTAAGCGCTTTTGACAGCAATTCCAATAAAGACTTTACAAAAAATAATTGGGATGGAAAAAATGTTCTACTATTCGGGTCTGAAGGATTTGGAATAAAAACTAAAACTCTAGAAAAAGCAGACTTTATTTATAAAGTTCATATGAACAAAAATATAGATAGTCTAAATATATCTAATACGGTTTCAGTAGTATGTCATCATATTTTTCAATCAACTAAATAAAATAAAAATTTATTTGTATTGTTTTTTTGTTAAATATATTTTAAAGAAATAATTAAGCCCTCATAGCTCAATTGGTAGAGCAATTGATTTGTAATCAATAGGTTCGCGGTTCGAGTCCGTGTGAGGGCACCACTTATTCAAGATTATGTATCTCCCTTTTAATTTTCTTAATTGGACATAACAATAATCCATTTTGAGGAGTTGAAGATTTGATTAAAGGGTTAAGATTTATTTGTTTATGTTTAAGTTTTAATAATTTAGAAATATTTTTAAATTCATTACCACCAAGTTTCGGTTTAATTTCTATGACTTTTGTATTTTTTTTACAAAAACTTAACATCATCATAGCAGCACCGTATAATCCTATTACAAATTTGGAGCTAGAGAATATTTTTACCTGCTCCGCAAAAGAATAATCCTCTGGCTTGATTATCTGAAAACCTTTAGTTGAAAGGTAGTTCTTAATCTCAGTTTCGTTAACCAAAACTCTATAATCTTTAAATTTTTTTAAATTATTTATATCAATTAATTTGAACTGGTCTCGATCTATAAATATTTTTTTATATTTATTTTTGTAACTATTTTTTGAATAAGCTTTGTTTATAAAATTTAAGGACCACTTTTTGACTTTCATTGGCAGGTGGTAGCAAGGATGAGATGTAGCATAAATATGATTTGCTTGTATATGTTTATATTTTTCACTAGAAATTAATTGACTCTTTTTTATTCCAAGACATTTTAAGGAGTCAATTTGATATTTATATTTAATACTAGGCACATAGTATTTATTAATTTGTTTTAATTTAAATTTAATTGAAAAAATTTTAATTCTTGGAATAATATCTGTAAACCAGTGAGTAAAATTATCCTTTGCAGCACCTCCTGACAGCAAACTTAAAACAGTTCCGCTAAATTTTTTTCTAAATTTAGGAGTGCCATTAAATAAAGTTTCATTTTTTGAAATTGACCCGTTGAAACTATTTATTTTATCAATTTTAAAATATTGCATTGAAGCATTTGATAAAAAATTATTTTTACTAATATATGCAGTAGTATCATTTGAGTCTGTATAAACAATTCCATTTTTAAAACTAAAAATTTGATAATCATTTTTATCTATATTAATTTTATACACTTTTGCAGAATTATCTTTTAAATTTTTTTTTAAAAGTTTTGGCTTTTGATAAATTAAAATAAATATCTTAAAGATAATTTTTTTGTAAAACTTTTTTAAAAAAATCTTTATTGATTTTATCATCAATTAAGTTTCTTTTCTTAATTGTTCTAATTTAATTTTTTTTTGAAGACTCGCGTTTCTATCGTAAAGAAGATTAAATTTTATATTTTTTTTAACCTTTATAATTATTTTTTTAGCATTTCTAAATTCAATATTATCTGCAACAGCGCTAACTGGTCTTTTTTTTGAATCAAGATTGTTTATTATTATACTCGATTTATCACTAACGATTTTACCTAACCATCTTCTGGGTCTGAAGGCACTAATTGGAGCTATTGAAATTTTTTTCGAATTTAAATTAAGAATTGGTCCATTAACTGACAAATTATAAGCAGTGCTACCTGCTGGTGTTGAGACAAGAACTCCATCTGAAACAAGTTTTTTAATTAATTTTTTTGAATTATTTTTTATTGAGAGATTGGCAGCTTGTCTACTCTGACGTAATATAGATACTTCGTTAATTGCTAAGCATTTTTTTATTTTTTTATTTCCTTTTGCGATCATTTCTAAAGGTGAAATTTTTATTAACCTCGATTTAGTAATATTTTTAATTATTTGTTTCCCTGAAAATTTATTCATTAGAAATCCATAATTTCCAGAGTTTACTCCATAGAAAAGTTTATCATTATTTTTATTATTTTTAAGTGTTTGAAGCATAAATCCATCTCCACCTATAACAATTATTACATTATTTTTTTTTAATAAATTTCTTTTAAGGAAATTAATTATTTGTTTTTTTATTCTCAAAGATTTTGAATTTTTATCAGAAATAATTGTTGTTTTGCTCATAATTAAATGTGGTGCCCTCGGCCAGACTCGAACTGGCACTCCCAAAAGGGCAAGGATTTTAAGTCCTTTGTGTCTACCAATTTCACCACGAGGGCACGTTGTTTTTTTAATTGTTACTGTTACTATATTAATACACAAGAGTTTAAAAGAAGTAAAAAATTTATTTCACTTAAATCAGGTATAAAATTAAATTTTAGCTGTAAAAAGAAAAAGTATGAATAAAATTTTGATTTATAATTCAGGAGGTGGATTAGGTGACTCAATTCAACTATTCTCATTAGTCCTAAGCCTTAAAGCACATTTTAAAAAAGCTAAAATTTATTATTTAGGAGCACATGAAAATCATTTTTTGGGAAAATTAAAAGAATATAATATTATTTTAGAAACTTTAGACATAGGATTAAAATATTTTGGCTTTAGATGGTGGCATTTATTACTAGCAAGAAAAAGAGCAAATAAAAGTAAATTTGAAAAGTTCGATCTAATAATTGATCTTCAAACTAAATTTAGAAACTCTTTAATTTTAAAAAGAATACCTCATTCATCATTTTACTCTAGAACTTTAAATGGGCTTTTTTCTTCAAAAAAAATTAGATCAAATTCCTCAGATCATCTTGAAAATTTAAGTTTATTTCTTGAGGAGGATGTTATTAAAGTTGAATTTCAAGTCAAAAAGCTTCCAAAACAAATTATCTCTGAAGCAAAAAAATTACTACCAAATTCAAATTATGTTGGTTTCTCAATTACCCAAGGAAATGAATATAGAAAAAAAAGATGGTCAGTTTATAAATTTACTGCTTTAGCAAATAAGGTAAGCGCTCAAAATTATACTCCAGTTTTTTTTATAGAAAAAAAAGATATTGACTTAATTGAAAAAATTAAAAGTCAAGTTCCTTCAGCAATTTTTCCAGAGTTGCACTCAAAATTATCTTGCCCAGCTTTAGTTACCGCATTAGCTTCAAGATTAAATTCAGCTGTGTCGATAGATAATGGTGTGATGCATATGATGGCTTTAGCCAATATACCTATGATAGTTTTGTTTGGCCCAACAGATGCAAATAAATTTGCACCAAAAAACAAATATACAAAAATTTTAGACAGTAAAAAAATTCACAATACAAAAGATATTAATTCAATTAATGTTGATGAGGTTTTTAGTTTAATTTAAGTGAAAGATTTTGATTTTTTTTGTTTTTACTAAAGTTAAAAGATCTTTATTTACTTGTTTTAATTTATTTTTAGATGTTGACCTGCACACAATTGATACACCTATTTTACCTAGTCTAAAAAAAGGATAACTTCCAATTTCTACAAATCTTTTATATTTTTTTTGGATAGCTCCTAATTTTTTTGAAATATTACTTTCTACAGTAAATAAATTAATTGTTTGACTATGTACTTTTGAACCAGATATTAAATATCTTTTGCAATTTTCTATCATAGAATTTAATATTGAAGGAACTCCAGGAAGCGATAAAACATTTTTTGTAATAAAACCTGGCGCAGCACTTGACGGGTTGTAAATTAATTTCGAACCAAAAGGCATTTTGGCCATTTTTTTCCTTCCGTCATTAAAATGTTTTTTTCCATAATAATTTTCTAAAATTTTATAAGCTTCTTTGTGAAATAAGTATTTTAATTTAAAAGCTTTAGCTATAGACAGGGCTGTTATATCGTCATGAGTAGGTCCTATGCCGCCCGTTGTAAACACATAATTGAACCTTTTAGATAAATTCTTTATATTAGTAATAATTGTTTTTTCAACGTCAGGTATAATTCTTACTTCCTCAACAATTATTCCACAATTTAAATTTAGCCAATTACTTAAAAATGTAATATTTTTGTCCTGTGTCCTGCCAGATAAAATTTCATTTCCAATAATTATAATTGCAGCATTTACTTTTTTGTTTTTTTTCTTCATAAATTATTAATCATACATGAACTTTAAAAAAAAATTAATATTAGGAAAATTAATTAAAAGATATAAGCGATTTTTTGTAGATGTAAAGATTAACCAAAAAATAGTCGTTGCTCATTGTCCAAACACAGGTTCAATGATGGGTTTGTTAAAAAAAGGAAATAGAGTATGGCTTAGTAAAACTGATAACCCTAAGAGAAAACTTAAATATACATTACAATTAATTGAGGACAATAAATCAAAAGTTGGCATTAACACACATTTGACCAACCAAATTGTATTAGATGCACTAAAAAAAAATCTCATTAATAATTTTCTAAATCCAGAAATAATCAAACAAGAGGTAAAATTTGGAGTAAACACAAGGTTTGATTTTCTACTATCGAAAAATAATAAGAAATATTTTATCGAAGTAAAAAATGTTACTCTCTCAAGAAAAAAGGGTATTGCTGAATTTCCTGATGCGGTGACTTCTAGAGGATTAAAGCATATAAAAGAGCTTTTAAAAGCAAGTGAAAAAGGTTTCGAAATTTTTCTAATTTTTTTGATACAGAGAAATGATTGTAATGAGTTTATGTTAGCACAAGATATTGATCCAAAATATTGTGAATTATTAAAAAAAGCTGTTAAAAAAAAATTAAATGTACTCTGCTATGATTGTAAATTTTTACCAAAAGGAATAAAACTAAATCAAAAAATAAAATTTAATTTTTAATGAGTGGTGAATTTAAGGAAGCATTTGAAAAAACAAGAATAGCAGGCATAGTAGCGGCTGGTGCACTAGAAGAAGTATCTAAAATTGCAAAGCCAGGAATTAGTACTAACAAAATTGATAGACTATGTTATGAATATATAAATGATAATGGGGCTTACTCTGCTCCTTTATTTTATCGAGGTTTTCCAAAATCATGTTGCACATCGGCTAATCATGTAGTCTGTCATGGTATTCCATCTGATAAAATTTTAATAGAGGGAGATATAATTAATGTAGATGTCACTGCTTTTAAAGATGGATGGCATGGGGATACCAGTAAAACGTTTGAGATTGGTGACGTGTCTGTAAAAGCAAAAAAGTTAGTTAAAACAACTTATGATGCTATGATGAAATCTATTAGAATAGTTAAAGAAGGTCTTCATTTAGGAGACATAGGTGCAACTATACAAAATCATGTTGAGAAGGAGGGGTTTTCAGTTGTTCAAGATTTTTGTGGTCACGGTATTGGCGAAATGTTTCACAAAGAACCTAATGTGCTTCACTATGGTAAAAAAGGAACCGGTGAAAAATTAAAAGCTGGAATGATTTTTACAATAGAGCCTATGATAAACTTGGGAAATTTTGAAACTAAGACTTTAAAAGATGGGTGGACTGCTGTCACAAAAGATAAGTCTCTATCCGCACAATTTGAACATACTATTGGTGTAACTAAAGATGGCTGTGAAATTTTTACATTAATATAGTTATATATTTAAAATGATTGAAAGATACTCAAGAATAGAAATTAAAAATATTTGGGAGGATTATAATAAATATTCTATATGGTTAGAGATCGAGCTTGCAGCAGCAGAAGCAATGGAAAAATTGAATATTATTCCACGTGGTACTGTTAAAAAAATAAAACGTAGGGCAAAAATAAACGTTAAAAGAATTTTGGAAATTGAAAATAAGGTCAAACACGATGTAATTGCCTTTTTAACTTCAATAACTGAAAAGGCTGGAAAAGATGCAAGATACCTTCACAAAGGAATGACATCTTCAGATGTTCTGGATACTTGTTTTAATCTACAATTAAAAAGGTCAGGTGAAATTTTAATGAAAGAGATAGATCAGCTTTTAATTTCTATTAAACGAAAAGCTTTAAAATATAAATATACTTTATGTATTGGTAGAAGTCATGGAATTCACGCGGAACCAATAACTTTTGGATTAAAAATGCTTTCTTTTTTTCAAGAATTTGTAAGAAATAAAAAAAGACTTGAACAATCAATTAAAGAAATTTCCACATGTGCTATTTCAGGGGCAGTAGGAACTTTTGCTAACATTGATCCTCGAGTAGAGAAATACGTTGCAAAAAAACTTAAACTAAATATAGAACCTATTTCAACACAAGTTATACCTAGAGACAGACACGCTCAATTTTTTTCTACATTAGGAATTATTGCAAGTTCTATTGAGAGATTCGCTGTTGAAATAAGACACCTGCAAAGAACAGAGGTGCAAGAAGTAGAAGAGTTTTTTGGAAAAAAACAAAAAGGTTCATCAGCAATGCCACATAAAAAAAATCCAATCTTAAGTGAAAATTTGACAGGCCTTGCAAGACTAATTCGTTCAAGTGTGATCCCAGCACTTGAAAATGTAGCTCTATGGCATGAAAGAGATATTTCGCATTCCGCTGTGGAGAGAAATATAGGTCCAGACACAACTATCGCATTAGATTTTGCTTTAGCTAGATTAAATAATACAGTAAAAAATTTAAATGTTTATCCAAAAAAAATGTTAAAAAATTTAAATTTAAGTAATGGTATTTTTTTTTCTCAAAGAATTTTACTCGAATTAACATCGATAGGTTTTACTAGGGAAGATGCTTATGCAATCGTGCAAAAAAATGCTATGAATGCTTGGAGAGAAAATACTTCTTTTTATAATAAAATTATTGAAGATAGAAAAATCACTACCAAAATATCTGTTAATAAGCTAAAAAAATTATTTGATTTTAGTTACCATACTAAAAAAATTAATATAATTTTTAATCGTTGTCTAAAGATAAAATAATCAAATGAATAAAGGTAATAAATTATACGAAGGAAAAGCAAAAATTATTTACGAAACAAAAGATAAGAATTTAGTAATTCAACATTTCAAAGATGATGCTACAGCATTTAACAATTTAAAAAAAGCTAAAGTTGAAGGTAAAGGTGTTTTAAACAATAGAATTTCAGAGTACATTTTAACCAATTTATCTCAATGTGGGATTAAAACTCATTTAATTAAAAGGTTAAATATGAGGGAGCAATTAATTAAAAAGGCAGAAATTTTTCCAATTGAATTCATAGTTAGAAATATTTCTACAGGCTCATTATCAAAAAGACTTGGAATACCAGAAGGAACTCAACTAGAAAAACCTTTGCTAGAATATTGCTACAAAAAAGATGAGTTAAACGACCCTTTGATCTCAAAAGAGCATATTTTTTCTTTCGGATGGGCGGCTGAAAGTGAGATAAAAATTATTGATAAGATGACATTAAGAATAAATGATCTTTTAACCGGAATGTTTAGAGCGATAGGTATCAAGCTTGTTGATTTTAAGATTGAATATGGGAAAGCATGGAATAAAGACACTGAAAAAAAAGAGATAGTTTTAGCAGACGAAATAAGTCCTGATACTTGTCGTCTTTGGGATATAAAGACAGAAAAAAAACTTGATAAAGATAGGTTTAGAAAAGATCTTGGAAATATAATTCAAGCTTATCAAGAGGTCGCAAGGAGATTAGGAATAATGCCTGAAGAGACAAATATTAGTGAAGTTAATTTTGGTAAAACTATTCCAATTAAATTTAAAAAAAAATAACTTGAAATTTTCTGTAACAGTAACTCTTAAAAAAGATGTATTAGATCCACAAGGTAAAGTTATAGAAAATACTTTAGTTTCTATGGGAATGAACGATCTCAAGAGCATAAGACAAGGAAAATTTTTTGAAATTGAAGTTAATGATAATGATCAAATAAAAGCAGAAAAAAAAGTGAATGATATGTGTAAAAAGTTATTAGTTAATTTAATTATTGAGGACTATAAAATCAATAAATTAACATGAGATCATCTGTAATTGTTTTCCCAGGATCAAATTGTGATAGAGATATAGCCGTTGCATTAGAAAAAATGCAATTTAAAAATCAAATGGTTTGGCATAAAGATACCTCTTTACCGAAAACCGACTTGATTGTTATACCAGGTGGTTTTTCATACGGTGATTATTTAAGATCTGGAGCAATAGCAGGTAAATCTTTAATAATAGATGAAGTAATAAAATTCGCTAAAAAAGGATGTTTAGTACTAGGAATTTGCAATGGTTTTCAAATTCTTACAGAAACAGGTTTATTAAAAGGAACCTTATTAAGAAATAAAAATCTTAAATTTATAAATAAAGATATTAATATCAAAGTATTGAATGATAAAACCAAATTCACATCAAAATATAAGTTAAACGAAATTTTAAAAATTAATATTGCACATAACGAAGGTAACTATTTTACTGATAGTAATCATTTAGAAGAACTTGAACAAAATAATCTTGTAGCATTTAAATATTGTAACGAAAAAGGTGACATAGATGAAAAATCAAATCCAAATGGAGCTATCAATAATATAGCCGGAATATTTAATTCAAAAAAAAATATATTAGGTATGATGCCTCATCCAGAGAGAATGGTGGATAAAATAGTTTCTAACAAAGATGGACTAAATTTATTTTCAAGTTTGCTTAATTAATCTATGAAAATTACAAATCAAATTATTGAAAAACACGGACTTAAATTAGAAGAATATAAAGTTATTCAAAAACTTTTAAAAAGGGACCCCAATTTACTTGAGTTAGGTATTTTTTCAGCTATGTGGAACGAACATTGTTCCTATAAGTCATCTAGAATTCATTTAAAAAAATTACCAACTAAAGGAAAAAAAGTTATACAAGGTCCAGGTGAAAATGCTGGGGTGATTGATATCGGGGATAATGATGCGATTGTTTTCAAAATTGAAAGCCATAATCACCCCTCTTATATTGAGCCGTACCAAGGAGCAGCTACTGGTGTTGGTGGAATTTTAAGAGATGTTTTTACTATGGGAGCTAGACCAATAGCATTATTAAATTCAATCCATTTTGGATCCACCTCTCATCCAAAAACTAAAAATTTATTAAATGGAGTTGTTTCTGGAATAGGTGGATATGGAAATTGCATTGGAGTACCAACTGTTGCAGGGGAAACAAAATTCAATGAAACTTATAACGAAAACATATTAGTAAATGCAATGGCAGTAGGTCTTGCAAAAAAAAGTAAAATTTTTTATTCAAAAGCTAAAGGTCTAAATAAATCAGTAGTTTATGTGGGTTCAAAAACAGGCCGTGACGGTATTCATGGTGCCTCTATGGCTTCTGCTGAGTTTGATGAAAACTCAGAAGAAAAAAAACCAACAGTTCAAGTAGGAGATCCGTTTACTGAAAAATTATTGTTAGAAGCGTGTTTGGAATTAATGAAAGATGACTCAATTATCGCAATACAAGATATGGGTGCAGCCGGGTTAACTTCATCAAGTGTTGAAATGGCTTCTAAAGGTTCTTTAGGTATTCAACTAGAATTAGATGAAGTTCCTTGTAGAGAAGACAATATGACACCTTACGAAATGATGTTGTCAGAGAGTCAGGAAAGAATGTTAATTATTTTAGAGGATGGGAAAGAAGAATATGCAAGAGAAATATTTCAAAAATGGGACTTAGATTTTGTAGTGATTGGTAAAACAAATAATTCAAATAATTTGACTTTAAAATTTAAAAATAAAATTGTGGGGCAAATTCCTATAGAAATTTTAGCAGCAAAGGCTCCTGTGTATGATAGGAAATGGATAAAAAAAAAAATAGAGCGAAAGGAAATAAAGATTAAACAACTCAAGAAAGTAAAATTAGAGGATGCATTAATAAAAATTTTATCCTCTGCAAATCATTCTAATAAAAGTTGGGTCACAAATCAGTACGACCAAATGGTAATGTGTGATACCGTTCAAAAATCGGGTTCAGATGCAGCAGTTATAAGAATACATAATAAGGATAAAGGAATTGCAGTTACGGTTGACTCTTCAGCAAACTATTGCAAATCATTTCCTTTAACTGGTGGCAAACAAATTGTATGTGAAAATTGGAGAAATTTAATTTCTGTAGGAGCAAATCCTTTAGCCATTACAAATTGTTTAAATTTTGGGAGTCCAGAAAATAAAGAAATAATGGGAGAGTTTGTAGAGTGCATACAAGGTATAAAAGAAGCCTGTGAATTTTTAGATTTTCCCGTAGTGTCTGGGAATGTATCCTTTTATAATGGAACGAATCAAAAAAATATTTTTCCTACACCTGTAATAGGCGGAGTGGGTTTAGTGCCTGATGTTTCAAAAACATTAAATCATAATTTCAAAAAAGAAAATAGTACAATCCTTTTAATAGGTAAAACTTATGGACACATCGAGCAAAGTTGTTTTCTTAGAGAAAATTTTTCAATTTCTGAAGGTTATCCGCCAGAGGTAAATCTAAATAACGAAAAAAATAATGGTGAAATTGTTTTGAGATTAATAAGAAAAAATTTAATTTCAAGTGCTCATGATGTTTCCAGTGGAGGTTTGCTTGTTGCATTAAGCGAAATGTCTATTGGCTCAAAATTTGGGGCTAAAATTTTCAAACCAAAAAATTTGACTAATAAATTAGAATATTTTTTTGGTGAAGATCAGGGTAGATATATTATTGAGGTAGATAAATCAAATCTTAAGCAGGTAATTGAGATTTTAAACAATGATAAAATTTACTACGAAAATATTGGTAAAACACAAAATAAATATTTTGAAGTGGAAGGTGAATTAAATATTGGCATAAATGACCTATTTAAAATAAATAATCAGTGGTATAATAATTACTAATGCCTTTACCCATAAAAGAAATTGAGAAACTAATAAAAGAGTCAATTCCAGACGCACAAATTGAGATTAAAGATTTAATGGGCGACAGTAATCACTATTCAGCTACTATTAGATCTAAATCATTTAATAATTTAAATAAAATTGAGCAACATAAACTTGTTTATAAATCGTTGAAAGGTAAAATGGGTAATGAGTTGCATGCTTTATCACTAAATACGAAAGGTATAGATGGAAATTAAGGAAAAAATTCAAAATTTAATTAATGAAAATGATGTCTGCTTATTTATGAAAGGCACACCAGATAATCCTCAATGCGGGTTTTCAATGGCAGTTTCCAACGTTTTAAAACATTTAAATGTAAGATTTAAAGGGGTTGATGTTTTACAGGATCAAAATATTAGACAAGGCATTAAAGACTTTAGCGATTGGCCTACAATTCCTCAACTTTATGTAAAAGGAGAATTTATTGGAGGTTGTGATATAGTTAAAGAAATGTTTGAAAATGGTGAATTAAAAAAGATTTTTCAAGAAAAAGGGATAAATTCTTGAGAAATTATATATATAAAACTTTAATTGCAGTAATTGCTCTAATAGTAGTCTTTGAATTTACAATAGGAAAAACCCTTAATAAAATTACTAAACAGACTGATGTTTTGCTTACAAAAGAGGGAAGGAAAAAAATGGTAAATACTATTAAAGTTGAAATGAAAAAGGCTGTTGATAAAGAAAATTACCTAAAAGAAGATGAGAGAATTTTAATCAATAAATTCATAAACAAGATTAAATCTGAATTAGATAGCGTAAGATAAATTTGTTAAAAAGTATTTTTCACAAAATTCATATTTTTCATAATATTTATTTAAAGCATAAATATTTTCATAGTAAGAAGTCATATTCTATGGAGGGTGAAGATTTGATTATTGCAGATCATCTAAAAAATATTAATAATGGTTTTTATGTGGATGCCGGTTGTTATCACCCATTACACTTAAGCAATACTTATTTACTTTATAAAAGAAATTGGAGCGGTATAAATATTGATGTCAGCGAATTTTCAATCGACTTGTTTAATTATTTAAGACCAAATGATTTAAATATAAATTCTGCGGTCTCTAATACTGATGGTAATGTTACAATTTATTTTCAGAAAAAAATTAGTCAGTTGACTACAATATATAAAAAGATCTCTGAAGAAAGAATGCAAGGAAAAATTCGAGAAAAAAAAATTAAATCTCAAAAACTGAATACAATTTTGAATAATAGTAAATTTATAAATAGAAAAATAGATTTTTTAAATGTAGACCTAGAAGGAGCTGATTACGAAGCATTACTATCTTTAGATTTTAATACTTATCGGCCTAAAGTAATTTGTATTGAAATTATTGATAAAGATATTACTAATTCTAAAATATTTAAATTTTTAAATAATCTGAAGTATAAGTTAATTTGGACGAGCAAATCAAATTTAAATCATATTTTTGTAGATTAAATCTAACCTACTATTCACACTTTAATAATTTCCCAGTGATAAATTTCTCTTTGTGAAAAAACAATCTAAATCCTGTCTCATTTATTATTTTACATTTATATGGTAAGCTTTTTTTTAAATTTCTTACATTCTGAACTGCCAAGAAAGGTCTTTTATAATTTGTATCGATTTTTTGCCACGCATCAAAACAATTAAAATTTGTATTATGCAAAAACGGTTTTATTACGTGGATTGGATTTGCTAAAATACAGAAATTTTGATCTTTTTTTTTTGAAATTTGTTTTGCAATTTCTTTTCCGCTTATTCCTTGATACTCAAGCTCGAATTTATTAGTTAAATCAATATATCTTGAGGGAAAATTAAACCAAACATATTGGTAGGGGTTTATTTTTATATTTTCAATTACAAAAAAAATAATTGATATAACTCCAAAAGTATAGAACAAAGATCTCGAAAAAGTAAACAATGATACTAACCCAACAATAAAGATAATTGGTATTAAAAACATAATCTGTCTAATTTCATCGTAAAGATGAACTTTATTAAATATCAAAATTAAAGGGATGCTAATAAGAGTTAGTAATAAAGTACCAAAAAAAATTGTAATTTTTTTATTTTCAAAAATTCTTTTTTCGGTAAATGGTAATAATAAAATACCTAAAATAATAATAATTGGAATTTTTACTGCCATCCAAATTAGAATATATGTAGAAGGTAAATCCTGAGCATACATTATTCTACCAAAAGTAGTTGTTCCAACATTATTAAAGTGATTTGCATTAATTTTAATTGTGGTAATTATCAATGACGGATCAATTAAAAAAATTGGATTTAACAGAAATGTTAATATCACTATTCCAACGATAAAAGTGATAATTTTTAGATAAAATTTTTTAAAGAATTTAATTACATTTTCTTTGTAAACCGAGAGATATAAAATCAATAAAAATAAGTATTGAAGAAAAATTAGAATCCCCGCTATTCTAATAGATAGTAAATATGATGTAGCTAGGGAAAAGATTAAAACATTCTTAAGATTTATTGTTTTGTTATCAATAATTTTTTCAATAAAGTTAAAACTTAGGAACGTGCACATAACCCATACAGACAAAAAAGGCACGTCTTTTGGGCTAAACATCGATTGTCCAAAAAGATAAGGATATGTAAGGTAAATTATTAATCCTAAAATACAAAAATTCTCATTTTCTATTAGCTTTCTTAAAATTAGATAGAAAAAAATTCCAGAAATAAAAAAAAATAAAAAAACTACAAAATGTTTTGATAATAATTTGGCTCCATATAAACTTATTTTGTTATCTTGGGCTAGGATGTCTTGTAAAAAGTGTTGAATAGGTTGAGATACAATTTGAAAACCAATTCCGTAACCTACAAACCCCTGGACTTCATATTCAAATTTTTTTTTATTGAACTCTTTACCTAATAAAAATTTATCTTTTAGTTCTAATATAAGTTCTTTATGAAAATTCCAATTGAGTTCCTCATAATTTTCATCAAAAGAAATTCCTGTTCTGATTGAGTTTAATGAGCCAATTATAAAGTAAACTGATAAAAAAATTATTAATATTTTTTTTTTCATTTCCATCGCTACTCAATAGATAATAAAGTTTTATTAGTAAATTAAAAGGTTATTTGATTTATTTAAAGTATTGATTATCTTGAATAATATTCAATAACTAAGTTCGGTTCCATTACTACTGGGTAAGGGACTTCTGAAAATTTAGGTACTCTTATTAGTTTTGCGGTTTTATTTTTTGTGTCTGATTGAATATAATCCGGGACGTCTCTTTCTTTACTTTGTAAAGCTCCATCAATCACTACAAGTTTTTTTGATTTTTCTCTAACCTCGATTGTATCACTTTCTTTAACAATATAGCTAGATATGTTAACTCTTTTCTTATTTACTTTTATATGTCCATGATTAATCATTTGTCTTGCAGAGAAAACTGTGGGAGCAAATTTTGCCCTATAAATAAGTGTGTCAAGTCTTTGCTCGAGTAAAGCAACTAAGTTTTCTGTTGTGTCACCTCTTTTTGAAAGTGCTTTTCTATAAATATTTCTAAATTGCCTCTCGTTTATATTTCCGTAGTATGCTTTCAATTTTTGTTTTGCTTGTAATTGAATTCCGTAATCAGTAGGTTTACCTTTTTTATTTTGTCCATGTTGACCAGGAGGGTATGCCCTAGAGTTAAATGGACTTTTCGGCCTGCCCCAAATATTTGCTTTTAGTCTTCTGTCAACTTTATGCTTAGATTTAAGTCTTTTAGTCATATTTAAATAATGAGCTTTTATAAGGTTTCAGAGTAATTTGTCAATTATCGTTTACTTTTTTTTTATTCAATGAGCTAAAAATACTTGCTAAAATCCTCAATTCTTTGTCATTTGGCTCCAACCTATAAATAAGATTGTTAATATTCAATAACATAGAATGTTTTTTTTCTTTTGGAATGAAGAATTGTTTAGTTTCAAGTAAGTTAAATAAATGATTTATCATTGAAGAAATTTTTGATTTTTTGGCAATTTCCAATTTTTTTCCTAATTTGTTTAATTGTTTTGAATTATAAAACTTAAAAATTTCGTAGCAAATTATTGTTACTGAATGTGATAAATTTAATGATTTAAAATATTTTGATGTTGGAATTTGAAGAATATAATTTGAGTAAGATAAATCTTGATTAGAGAGTCCTGAGGACTCTGGACCAAACATTAACCCAACTTTTTTATATTTTTTTTTTTTTAAAATTTTTGAAAAATCTAAAATAGTTAAATGTTTTTTATTTATATCTCTTTTTCGAGCACTAAAAGAAATAACCGTATCAAAAGTTTTCAAAGAATCTTCAATATTACTATAAACTTTTGTTTTATTAATTATATCAAATGCACCAACAGCCGTAACTTTAGTTTTATGATTTGGAAAAGAAAACTTTGGTGAGACGATTTTCAAATTTTTTAAGCCAAAATTTTTCATTGAACGGGCGCATGCTCCAATATTCTCTCCTAACTGAGGTTTAATCAAAATAATCCCAAATTTATTTTTCATTTGAATTGGCAGGGGCTTTTTCTTTATAGAGCTTATAATCAAGACTATCTATTAAAGCTTTAAAAGAAGCTTCAATAATATTTGGTGAAACACCTACAGTAAACCAACTTACCCCTGTCTTATCAGTGCTTTCAATTAAAACTCTTGTGGTTGCTTCTGTTCCTGTATTTAAAATTCTCACTTTGTAATCAAGTAATTTTAAATCTGCGAAAAAATTATAATACTTTGTAACTTTTTTAAAATTTGATCTTATTGCATTGTCTAAAGCATTTACTGGACCATTTCCTTCTCCATGGCATTCTATTTCCTTTCCATCAATTAGAAAGACCACTTTCGCTTTAGTTATTATTTCTCTTTTTTTAGAAACATTTACATCATAACTTTTGACATTTAAATATTCAGGAACTTTTCCTAATAATCTATTAGCTAATAATTCAAACGATGCATCGGCTCCATCATAGGAGTAACCACTAAACTCTCTATCTTTTACTTCATCTAATATTTTTTGAACTTTCTGATCTTTTGAGTCAATTTGTACTCCGTATTTCTCAAGCCTAGATAAAATATTTGATCTACCAGATTGGTTAGAAACTATAATATTTCTATGATTGCCTATTATTTTAGGATCTATATGTTCATAAGTTTTTGGATCTTTTTTTACAGCCGAAACATGAAGGCCACCCTTATGTGAAAATGCTGAAGCTCCGACGTAAGCCATATTTTTGTTTGGTTTTCTATTTAATATTTCATCCAATAATCTTGAACAGTCTGTTAGAGAGGATAATTTATTTTTTTTAATATTTATTTCAAACTTATCACTAAAAGATTTTTTTAAACATAAATTGGGTATTATTGACATTAAATTTGCATTTCCACATCTTTCGCCTAGTCCATTTATAGTCCCTTGAATTTGTCTAACTCCACATTCCACAGCGGCTAAAGAATTTGCTACAGCGTTTTCAGTATCATTGTGAGCATGAATGCCTAAATTTTTTCCAGGAATTACTTTTGAAACTTTTGATACGATTTCTCTTATTTCATTTGGTAATGTCCCACCATTAGTATCACATAAAACTACCCATCTTGCCCCATTATCATAAGCTTGACGTAAACAATTAAGTGCATACTCAGAATTAGCTTTGTATCCATCAAAAAAATGTTCCGCATCAAATAAAAATTCTTTTTTGTTTTTGACAAAATGTTTTGTAGTTTCTTTAATATTTTCTAAATTTTCTTGTTCTTTTATACCCAGAGCAACTTTGACGTGGAAATCCCATGATTTTCCAACAACACATACTGCAGGTGTGTTTGCGTTAATTAATGACGCTAATCCTGGATCGTTATCAGCGCTTCTACCTGTTTTTTTTGTCATACCAAATGCAGTAAATAATGTGTCTCTCATTTTAGGAGGTTGTGAAAAAAATTTTGTATCTACTGGATTAGCACCTGGCCAACCACCCTCTATATAATCTATACCAATATCAGACAAAACTTTTGCAATTTTATTTTTATCTTCAATTGTAAAGTCTACCCCCTCAGTCTGTGCACCATCTCTTAATGTTGTATCAAATATATAAATTTTCTCTTTAATCATTTAACTTTCCAAATTGTTTTGCCTTTTTGGTCCTCAATTATTATACCTTCTGATGATAATTCCTCTCTTATTTTATCTGCGAGAGCAAAATTTCCATTATTTTTAGCTTTTATTCTCTCTTCTATTTTATTTTTAATATAACTTTCAGATACACTAATTTTGCTCTTTTTTACACTCTCCCACTTCTCTTTGGTTAAATCGAAAAGTCCTATTAGTTTACAGGCTTTATTGAATTTTGATTTTTTTTCTTCATCGCCTTTGATTGCTGCATTATATAGATCATGTAATTTTGCTATGTAACCAGGTGTATTTATATCATCCAATAACACCTCGTCGACTTCTGTAGTTTTTTCCTCTTTTTCAGAATAAATTTTGTACCATTTATCAAGAGTATTTTCTTGACTGTTCAAAAGCTTATCATTCCAATCAAGTGGTTGACTATAATGCGCACTTAAAAGAGCTAACCTCACTACTTGCCCAGAATATTTATTAACTGCATTTGATATTGTTATTACATTACCTAAAGATTTTGACATTTTTTCCCTATTGATTGTAACAAATCCATTATGAATCCAATAATTTGCAAAGCTTTTAGTATTATTATTACTACACGATTGGGCTATTTCATTTTCATGATGAGGAAAAATTAAATCAAGACCTCCACCATGGATGTCAAAGTTTTTACCTAAATATTTTTCACTCATTACTGAACACTCTAAATGCCAACCAGGTCTTCCCCTCCCCCACGGCGAATCCCAACCAGGGTCATCGGTTTTTGATGGTTTCCATAAAACAAAATCAAAAGGATTTTTTTTTAAATCAGAAATTTCTATTCTAGTCCCTGCTTTTAATTCATCTAAATTTTTATTCGATAACTTTCCGTAATCTTTGAACGAGTTCACTGAAAAATAAACATGTCCTTGATTTTCATATGCAAATCCTTTTGAGATTAATGAAGTAGTCATCTCAATCATTCCTTTTATATGTTCGGTAGCTTTTGGTTCTATTGATGGCTCCAAACAATTTAGACTTTTGCAATTTTTATGAAAAATATTTGTAACTTTATTTGTGATCTCCTCAATGCTCATTTTACTTTTATGAGATGCCTCAATTATTTTGTCATCAACATCTGTAATATTTCGTACGTACGTTACATTAGATCCATATAATACTTTCAATATTCGGTATAAAACATCGAATACAACTAGACTCCGGGCATTACCGACGTGAGGACTGTCATAAACTGTGGGGCCACAAGCATATAAAGAAATTTTTTTTGGATTTATTGGTTTAAAAATTTCTTTCTTTCTTGTTAATGAATTAGTTAATAGAAGATTATTCATTGAATTTGCAAACTGGTATAGGATTCATTTTGTGTAAATTTTTTTCTCTTATTTCTAAATATTTTTGATAGTTTGGATCATTCTTGTTTGCCATTGCTTTTTCAAGATCCTCATAGCTCATGCCAAGTTGTTGAACATCGTTTCTTCCATCATCCCATAAACCATCTGTTGGAGGAGTGTTTATAATTTCTTCTGATACTCCAAGATGTTTTCCGAGTTCCCAAACTTGTGTTTTAGTGCAGTCAGCTATTGGTGAAATATCAACTCCACCATCTCCATATTTAGTATAAAAACCAACGCCAAAGTCCTCAACTTTATTACCCGTACCAACAACTATTCCACTGTTTGCTGCGGCTACTTGATATAATGTTGCCATTCTTAATCTTGCTCTAGAATTTGCATATCCATGCTCATTATCAAATTTCTTCAAAACTTGAGAAAAAGAGGAAAATATTTTATCCATTTCTAATAAATGATGCTCGACATTATTATACTTTTGTTTTAACCACTTTGCATGTGAAAGACTTAAGTCATGTTGTGACTTAATTTGTTTAATTGGCATTGTTAACACAATAGTTTTTTTACCAGTATTTGCACATAAAGTACTAACAACTGAAGAGTCAATTCCTCCTGAAATCCCAACAACTAATGCTTTAGGTTTATATGATGACGAATCACAATAGTTATTTATCCATTCGGTTATGATTTGAGCTCTTTTTTTTACATCCATAATTAGTACCTTACCTCTTTTTTAAGGTCTGGTCTTAATAATTACAATAATTATTAAGACGCGGCTTGAATAATTTTGTTTGATATTTTTGAATTTTTCTTGATTTCTTCAGAAATTAAGAAAGCTAATTCTAAAGCTTGATCTGCGTTTAATCTAGGATCACAATGAGTCCTATATCTATTTGATAAATCATTTTCAGATATTTTTTGAGCCCCGCCAGTACACTCTGTCACATCTTGACCAGTCATTTCAACATGTAAGCCTCCGGCGTAACTACCCTCTGCTTGGCTTACTGCAAAGAAATTTTTAACTTCTTTTAGCACACTTTCAAAAGTTCTCGTTTTAAAACCTGTAGCTGCTTTGATTGTATTCCCGTGCATAGGATCACATGACCAAACTACTTTTAATCCTTCTTTTTTAATAACTTTGATTAATTTAGGTAAATATTTTTCTACATTATCTGCTCCAAATCTTGATATCAATGTCAATCTACCTGGTTCATTATCTGGGTTTAAAATATTGCAAAGATTTATAAGTTCCTCTGGTTTTAGAGTAGGTCCACATTTAAGGCCAATAGGGTTTTTAATTCCTCTGCAAAACTCTACATGCGCTCCATCAGGTTGTCTTGTTCTATCTCCTATCCAAACAAAATGTGCCGAAGTGTCATGATATTCACCTGTAGTTGAATCTACTCTCGTCATAGACTCTTCGAAGGGTAATAATAAAGCTTCGTGAGAGGTATAAAAATTAACAGACCTTAGTCTTCGATTATTATCAGAATTGATCCCGCATGCTTCCATAAAAGCAAGCGCATCGCTAATCTTGTCTTCTATTTCTTTATATTTTCCTTTAGTTTTATCTTTAATAAATCCTAAATTCCACAAATGAACTTGTCTTAGATCAGCAAATCCTCCTTGTGAAAAAGCTCTTAATAAATTTAAAGTCGATGCAGACTGAGAGTACGCTCTAAATAATCTTTTAGCATCTGGTATTCTGGCTTTTTCTGTAAATTCCATTCCATTAATGTTATCACCTAAATAACTTGGTAATTCTTTACCATCTTTTTTTTCGGTAGGGGCGCTTCTTGGTTTTGAAAATTGACCAGCAATTCTTCCAACTTTTATAACTGGCATCGATGCAGATGCTGTAAGGACTAATGACATCTGCAAAAGAACTTTAAATGTATCTCTTATATTATCTGGGTGAAATTCAGCAAAACTTTCAGCACAATCTCCACCTTGTAATAAAAATGCTTTTCCTTCAGTCACATCAGCAAGGGCCTTTTTCAGAGACCTAGACTCTCCTGCAAAAACAAGAGGCGGGTACTTTTTAATTTTACTTAAAACTAAATCAAGTTCATCCTTATCATGATAAACAGGTAAATGTTTAGCAGGAAATTTGGTCCAACTATTTAGGTTCCATTTTTTCATATACAACTGATGGTATATATATATTGCTATTACAAATTTTCCAAGTCAGAATATACGGTATATTAAAAATATTATGAAATTTATCAAAAAAAGAAATGAAATTTCGCTTATTACTGAATTTATCAAAATTTTTAAAAAGGTGTCTGTTAAAAAAAGAGACCAAGGAGGTAGACTAAGTTTTGTATTAACTGGAGGACCAAGTCCAAAAAAATTATATCAAAAATTAGCATCTTCGGACATTAATTGGAAAAATATCGATTTATTTTGGGGTGATGAAAGATTTGTTTCAAAAAAATCGATAAACTCAAACTATAGGCTTGTTTATGATAATTTATTAAAAAAAATTAAAATAAATAATGAAAATATTTATCCGCTCATAACAGATAAGTCTGAAATTAAAAAAACTGTAACAGAATATCAAAAATCTATAAGACGATATTTTAAAAAAAGAAAAATTAGTTTCGATATATTTCTTTTAGGAATGGGTAATGATGGTCATGTAGCTTCCATATTTCCCAAAAGCAAGGAAATTAAAAAAAAATTTATTGTAAGTTATGTAAATAAAAAAGATTTTAAAAGGATTACTTTGGGAATGAATATAATTAATAATTCAAAGAATATCTTTTTATGGTTAAATACTAAGAAAAAAACTAGAATATTTGAAAGATTAAGAAAGAAAGATAAAAGTATTCCAGTCAATAATCTAAAGAAAAAAAAATTAATATGTTATACAATTAATTAAATTTTTTTATTTCTTTATTTAAAGAAATTAAAATCATTTCAATTTTAAGTTTTTTATGTCTTTTTTTTAAAGTTTTTTTAATTTGATTAAATGATTTTTTATGAATTAAACTTTCATTTTGTTCATTAAATTTTTTTTTTCTATTTAATATTTTGGCAACACCACAATCGCGGTGATTTATTACTATTAGTTTTGTAATTTTGTGTAAATTAATTGAAGTTTCAAGATTATTCCAAAATGTTTCATGCCATTTTTTAAACTTTGTGGCGGTAACACCAATTGCTGAGCCAGCAATTGTAAAAGAACTATATTTGCCATTTAAATTTCTTTTTTTTAAATAATTAAATACAATTGGCTGGAACCTAGGATCTATGCAGGATAATACCATCGCCTTATATTTTTTACTCATTTCTCTTCAATAAATTTGATTTATTCTACTGTAACTGATTTTGCTAAATTTCTAGGTTTATCAATATCACAATTTTTTAACAAAGCTACATGATAAGATAACAACTGCAAAGGTATAGTTAGTAATAATGGCGATAGAAAATTATCTATTCTTGGAACTCTCAACCTGTATCTAATATTAGTACTTAATAATCTTTTATTATTATCAGTAATAAAAAAAATCTTACCCCCTCTTGCTATTACTTCTTGTGTATTAGATAAAGTTTTTTCATAGTATTTATCTTTTGGAGCAATTACGATTACAGGTAAACCCTCCTCAATTAAAGCTAGTGGGCCATGCTTCATTTCTCCCGCTGGATATCCTTCAGCATGCAGATAAGAGAGCTCCTTTAATTTCAGCGCCCCTTCAAGAGCAATAGGGAACGAATTCCCTCTTCCTAAAAACATCGAACCTTTTGCGTCTAAAAATTCTTTAGCCATCAATTGAATTTCATTTTCTAGTTTAAAAGTATTTTTAATAGACTCTGGAAGTTTATGTAAATTTCTTAAATTTTCATTGTACTTATCTTTATCTATATCACCTCTAATTATAGAAAGTTTTAGAGACAAGATATATAGAACGATTAGCTGACCTAAAAAAGCTTTTGTTGAAGCAACACCAATTTCCGGACCTGCGTGAATAGGCAGAACCCAATCAGCATTTCTTGCAATTGTACTCTCTACAACATTAACAATAGAGCAAGTTTTAACTTTATTTTTTTTACATATATCTAATGCAGCGGCAGTATCAGCAGTTTCACCAGATTGTGAAACAAATATATATAAATTTTTAGAGTTAAATTTTAGTTTTCTATATCTGAATTCTGAGGCTATATCTATTTCTGCATCAATAGTTGTTAGCTCTTCAAGCCAATATTTTGCTACTAAACATGAGTGATAGGCTGTACCACATCCAATCAAAACTATTTTATTAATTTTTTTTGGGTCGATAGGAAAATTATAAATATTAATATCTTTTTTAAGACTATCGGTATATTCATTTAAACATTTCTTGATTGTGCTAGCTTGTTCAAATATTTCTTTAGACATAAAGTTTTTATAATCGCCTTTGTCAGAAGTGTTTTCATCATCTGATACTATATGAATTTTTTTATTTATTTTTTTTAAATCAAGATCATAAAAGGCAACATTGTTTTTTGTAAGCATGCATAATTCTCCATCATCTAGATAAGAAATTTTATTTGTCATGGATTTCAATGCATAAGAATCGGAACCTAAATAATTTTCTTCATTAGAGTAACCTACAGCTAATGGGCTGCCTCTTCTAGCGCCAACAATTATGTCTGAAAAATTTTTGAATATAATTCCTAAAGCAAAACTACCTTTCAATTTTTTAAGAGTTTTAAATACTGCCTCTAAAGGTTCTGATTTTTCTAATGACTGAGTGACTAATAAAGTAATTACCTCTGTATCAGTTTGTGATTTGAACTTAAAACCTTGGGCTTCTAGATCTTTTTTTAGTTCGTCCGAATTTTCAATAATACCGTTATGTACTACAGAGACTTCCTCTGAGGAGTGAGGATGTGCATTAATAATATTGGGTACACCATGCGTAGCCCATCTTACGTGTCCTATACCTATGTTACCTTCGGAAGGATGTTTAAATAATATTTTCTCGAGTTCTTCTACTCTTCCAGAACATTTTTTTTCATCAATTAAATTATTACTTAATGTTGCTAAACCTGCAGAGTCATATCCACGATATTCTAATTTTTTCAAAGAATTTACTATATTTATCGAAACAGGTTTATTGCTAGCAATTCCAATAATTCCACACATTATTTTTTCTTTCTTTTATAATTTTTAACCTCAAGCTGCGGAGCTCTAGTAATTGCTAATGACTTCTTTTTTACATTTTTTGTTATTACTGATCCAGCGCCTACAAAACTATTTTTATCAATGCTTACAGGAGCCACTAAAGATGAATTAGATCCTACAAAAACATTATCAGATATTTTCGTTTTTGATTTTTTAACACCATCATAATTACAAGTTATAGTTCCCGCTCCAATATTTGAATTTTTTCCAATTAAAGTGTCTCCAATATATGAAAGATGATTTACTTTTGAATTTTGGTTTATAGAGGATTTTTTTGTTTCAACAAAATTTCCAATTTTAGTATTTTTTTTCAAAACAGTTCCCTCTCTTAATCTTGCGTAAGGACCTACAGTAACATTTTTTTCAATTTTAGTTCCTTCAAGATGACTAAAAGATTTTATATGAGAATTATCTCCAATTTTAACTCCAGGGCCAATTACTACATAAGGGTCTACTGTTACATTTTTTCCAAATAAAGTATCTTTTGATAAAAATGTTGTTTCCGGTGCAACAAGAGTTACGCCTTTCTTCAAAGCTTTATTTCTTAATAATTCTTGTGAAAGCCTGTATGAATTAGCTTTGTTTAATTTATTATTTGTATTCATTAAAAATTTCTTTACATTATTAATGTAACTGAAATAAGTCACAAAATATTTCTTTTTAATACTTTAAAAATGAATCAAATTTACACTATTCTTTTTGATCTAGACGGCACTATAGTAAATACTGCACCAGACTTAATGGCTGCTCATAATCATGTAATGAGAAAGTTTGGTCACTCAGAAAAAAAACTTGAAGATATAAAGTCCCTCGCAGGTAAAGGTGCATGGGTGATGATGCAAAGATCTTTTAAAGAGGAAATAAAAGATGAGAAAACAAAAAAAGAAATGACTAAAGAATTTATAGATTTTTACTCAAAAAATATTGTTAAAGAAAGTGTTCCATTAAAAGGCGCAATTGAGTTTTTTAAATGGGCAAAAAACAAAAGTATTTCGATGGCTGTTTGTACTAATAAACAAGAAAGACTTGCGATAGACTTATTAAAAAAACTAGATTTATTCAAATTCTTTGAATATGTGGCTGGTTCAGATACTTTTGCATTTAACAAACCTGACCCTAGACATCTAACAGAAGTTGTTGAAATTATTGGGGGTGATTTAAAAAAAACAATAATGATCGGGGATAGCGAGGTTGATGCTATGTCTGCGTACAACGCTAAATTACCATTTGTCCTAGTAAAAGATGGATACACCGAAAAAACTGAAAATGAAATCAAGCACGATGAATTAATTTCTGACTTTGAAAATTTCGAAAAAATTATTGAAAAATATTTATGATTAGTTTTGCTCTCTTTTCAGCTTTAGCGACTTTTTATTTTACAATGTTTTTTACCCCAGGCCCGAATAATGCAATGCTTACAGCATCAGGCATGAAATTTGGATTTGTGAGAACGTTACCACATTTAATTGGAATACCTTTAGGCCATATCTTTCAGATCGGGCTTACCTGTTTTGGTCTAGCAAATTTATTCTTGATTTATCCTCAAGTACAGTT
This sequence comes from uncultured Pelagibacteraceae bacterium, assembly GCA_902618555.1. Classification (GTDB taxonomy): domain Bacteria; phylum Pseudomonadota; class Alphaproteobacteria; order Pelagibacterales; family Pelagibacteraceae; genus Pelagilacustribacter. Next base: position 5,247 of record CACNAY010000005.1, on the reverse strand, counting down.
CTACATGAAAATCTTATGTTTTGTTTATTTACTTTACCTAGGATGGAAAATGATTGGCTCATTTTCAATGGTTCAAAAAGAATCTGGAAGACCGTTAAGATTTTACGAGGCATCATTATTCCAATTTATAAATCCAAAAGCTTGGTCGATTGCGGTCACTGTTGCATCAGGTTTTTTTCCAACTGAGGAAAATATTTTTATAGGGGTTGCATTTGTTACTATTACTGCTGCAGTAATTTGTTTTCCCACAATCAGTCTTTGGGCGCTTTTCGGAAGTGGGTTAAGAAAATTTGTGGGAGATATTAGAACAAAAAAAATAATAGAATATGTTTTGGCACTTTTATTGGTTTTAACTGGTATATTTATTCTTATTAAATAATAGCCTTTGATTTTTACAACTCTCTTTAATATAAACTTTGCAGATGCATTTTACAAAAAAGAATAATTCTGAAAAAAGATTAGAATTTGTAAAAAATTTACAATCAAAAAAACTTCTTAGATTTCCTGGTGCTTATAATCCGTTGTGTGCAAAACTTATAGCTGAAATTGGATTTGATGGAGTTTACATTTCAGGCGGTGTTATGTCTAATGATCTAGGATTACCAGATATAGGATTAACAACTTTAGATCAAGTAAGTTACAGAGCTAACCAAATTTCTAGGGTAACGGACCTTCCTACAATTGTAGATGCAGATACTGGATTCAAAGATTGTAAAAAAACAATCATTACCTTTGAGGAAAAAGGTTTAGCTGGTTGTCATATAGAAGATCAGATAGCTGAAAAAAGATGTGGGCATTTAGATAACAAAGAACTTATTTCAAAAGATGAAATGGTTAAAAAAATTAAAGACTCTGTAAAGGCTAGAAAAGATAAAAATTTTTTAATTATAGTAAGAACTGATGCAAATACTGTTGAAGGAATAGATAAAACACTAGAAAGAATAAAATATTATGAAGATGCAGGGGCTGACATGATTTTTCCAGAAGCAATGAAAGATGAAAAAGAATTCGAAAAAGTCAGAAAAATAACAAAAGGTTATTTACTTGCCAATATGACAGAATTTGGAAAATCTAAATTATTGAATAAATCACAATTAGAAAATTTGGGCTATAATTTAGTTATTTATCCTGTGACAACACAGAGACTCGCTATGCAGAATGTAGAATTAGGTCTTAAATCAATATTTAAAGATGGCCATCAAAATAATATCATTGACAAAATGCAGACTAGAAAAAGGTTGTACGAGTTAGTAGAATATGAGAAATACAATACACCTGCTAAGAAAATCACAGATTTTTCTACAGAAGGACATGAATAATGAGTGAGGAAATTAAAAAAGGTTTGTTAGGAATAGTTGTTGACGAAACTACTATTTCACACGTAGTTCCAGAACTTAGTGCCTTAACTTATAGAGGTTATACAGTACAAGAGCTTTGCGATAAGTGTGATTTCGAGGAAGTTGCCTATTTGGTACTGAATGGAGAGCTCCCTAACAAAAATCAGCTGAAAAAATTTATCAAACAAGAAAGGTCAGAAAGAAAACTTTCTAAACAAATATTAAATGATATTAAAAAAATGCCTCGTAACGCGCATCCTATGGATGTAATTAGAACTTGTGTAAGTTTAATGGCATTAGAAGATAAAGACACAAAAGATAATTCTCCCAAAGCAAACATGAGAAAGGCAATGAGAATATTCGCTAAAACACCAACAGCTGTTGCTGCTTATTTCAGAACACGAAAAGGTAAATCAATTATAGCTCCAAGTAAAAAATTATCTTTTTCAGAAAATTTTTTCAAAATGATGTTTAATAAAGTTCCAGATAAAGAAATAGTAAGAGCATTTGACATTTCATTAATTTTGTACGCAGAACATAGTTTTAATGTTTCAACTTTCACAGCAAGAACGATTACATCAAGTTTATCAGATTTACATGGTGCTATAACTGGAGCAATTGCCTCTTTGAAAGGTCCGCTTCACGGAGGAGCCAATGAAGCAGTGATGCACATGATGAAAGAAATTGGTAAACCTGAAAAAGCAAAAGCTTGGATTGAGAATGCATTAAATAAAAAAAAGGTAGTAATGGGATTTGGACACAGAGTTTACCGCACAGGAGACTCGAGAGTACCAACAATGAAACACTATATGTTTAAAGTAGCTAAGCTTTTGAAAAAAGAAAAATATACTAGGATGTATGAAATTTTAGAAAAAGTAATGTTGCAAAGAAAAAATATCCATCCAAATGTAGATTTTCCATGTGGTCCAACTTATTACATGATGGGTATTGATATAGATTTTTATACACCAATATTTGTCATGTCTCGTATTACTGGTTGGTCTGCCCATATTATGGAACAACACGCCTCAAACAAACTAATAAGACCACTATCTAAATACAGGGGTGCTGAGGTAAGAGAAGTAATGTTATTAAACCAAAGATAGATGACTTTAACAAATTTACTTTTATTTTTAATCTTAGTTACACTTGCTACATACACTTTTATGCCTTGGAAAGGTATTGATAAAGGTTCTTTAGTAAAAGTAGCATCTCAGTGGTTTATGTGGTTTGCTATTTTTGCAATCATTGTTTTTATATCTACTTTTTTCGGGATTGAAGTTTCTGGATAATAATTTTTTTCAACAAACAAGAATTTTAGATGGAGGTATGGGCCAGGAGCTACTTAACCGTGGAGTAAAGCCTCACGGAACTCTATGGGGAGCCTCAGCATTATATAATCGGAAGTATCATAAGACAGTCGTCAAAACACATTTAGATTTTATAAAAGCCGGAGCAGAAATTATTGTAACTAATAGTTTCGGTAGTAGAAAAAGAAGACTGATCGAAAATGGTTTAGTAAAAGAATATAAAAATTTGAACGTTCTTGCTGGAAAACTTGCAAAAAAAGCAGTAGATATCTCCAAGAAAAAAGTTTTGATTGCTGGAAGTCTGCCGCCTCAAAATTTTACTTATTTTGCTGATCTTGGAAAAGATCTTAAGTTTATAAAAGAAAGCTTCAGATCCCAGGCAAAATATCTCAATCCATATGTGGATTTCTTTTATTTAGATGTAATGAGTAGCTGGAAAGAATGTTCATTAGGTTTGAGTGCGATTAAAGAATACAAGAAAAAAATTTTAGTCGGTATCCATATTAGGAGTAAAGGATTGTTACCCTCAGGTGAAAAATTTATAACTGTTGCAAAAAAAGTCCAAAAACATAAACCCATTGGAATTATGGCTTCTTGTGTTTCTTTTGAGGATCTAAATGAAGTGATGCAAGATGCAAAAAAACTTAAAGTTCCATTTGGATTTAAAATAAATGCTTTTGAACATATTCCGCCAGGATGGAAACCCGACTCTAATAATCCAAAAGTTCAGCTTGGGAAGAGAAAAGATCTAACTCCTAAAAAGTTCCTTGAAATTTGTAAAAAATTAAAAAGTAAGGGAGCTAAAATTATTGGAGGATGTTGCGAAATTACTCCAAAACATATTAAAAAATTAAAATCTTTAGTGTGATTTAATTATTTTTTGTGTAATTCTATCTAAAATAATTGCTAGAATTACAATTCCTGTTCCACCAATAACTGCAGAACCAACATCGAGCCTTCCCAGAGCAATATATACTGTTAAGCCTAGTCCTCCTGCACCTATTAAAGCAGCAATAACTACCATAGATAAAGCAAGCATTAGAGTTTGATTAACTCCTGCCATTATAGTTTTTAAAGACAAAGGAATTTCAATTTTAATTAATATTAAGAATCTAGTGAGTCCTAAACTTGATCCCGCCTCTTTAAATCCTTTACCAACTTGCCTAATACCTAAATTTGTTAATCGAATAATTGGTGGTAAGGCAAATATAATTGTAGCAACCACTCCAGGGGTTAAACCAACTCCAAAAAGCATAACTACAGGTATTAAATATACGAAACTTGGTATTGTTTGCATTATATCAAGTATTGGGCGTAAAATAATTTCAAAAGTATTGCTTCTTGAAGCAATTATGCCAAGAGGAATTCCAATTAACATACAAAATAAAACAGCAGTAAAAATCATTGCTAATGTAGTCATACTTTCTGACCAAAGATCAACAAGATCAATAAAAACTAAACTTACAAAAGAAAATATTGCAAATTTAATTCCATTTGTCCTGTAAGCGAAAATTATAAATATTAAAAGTATTATTGGGAAAGGGATAAAATTAAAAAGAGAGTCTAAACTATTTAGAACAGTATCAATTGGTGCTGAAATTTTTTTAAAGAGTGGCCGTTGTTCAAATAGCCACTCTTTAATATTTGCTTCAATCCATTCACCTAATGGAATATATATCTCGTAATCTGATGGGGCTAATTTTAAACTCATTAAAATTAACCTGAACCCTTACTTGATCCAACTATCAAATGTGCTTTGATTAGCTTTTATCCATTCAGCTGCGTGTTTCTTAATAGCTTTTTCACTTTTCTCACCCTTGTTCATCTTCAAGTTCTGAGCAGCAATATCTCCAAGAGGAATAGAAGCTTTTTTAAGCATCTTTTCTACCTTTGGATTTGCTTTAAGAAAGTCTACGTTAGCCGCTGGTCTGATATCATCAGCACCAAAACCTAAATTTACTTTAGACTTTGTCGCATTAGCGATCTTAGTTGGTTTTGTTTTGCTGTATGGAACTTCAATCCAAACTACATCTTTACCAAGTTTTAAAGCACCAACAGTCCAGTTAGGCGTCCATGTATAAAATAGAATTGATTTTCCATTTTTATATTTTGACACTGCATCTGCCATTGAAGCTGAGTAGTCTGCTTTTACTGGATTGATAAATTCACCTAAACCAAGTTCATCAAAGTGTTTTGTAATTTGTTTTTCACAACCCCAGCCTGGAGGGCAAGCAACCATGTCTGCTTTTCCATCGCCATTAGAGTCAAACTCTTTTGCATGTTTTTTGATATCCATTACACTTTTAATACCAAATTTATCTGCAGATTTTTTATCGATTAAGTAACCTTGGGCTCCACCACCCTTCATTACGTAACCAACTGGTTTAACTTTTCCTTTGGACTCTGAAATGTAACCATCATGAGTACCGAACCAGCCGTTCACCCATAAATCAACATCGCCTGATGTTGCCGCTACATAAAATACTTGAGGCTTCATTACAGTTGGGCCTGAAACTTTGTAACCCATTTTCTCAAGAGCTGCCTTATAGATCTCAGCCTGGAAATAACCTGTATCCCAATCTGCCTTACCCATTTTGATC